>JAJNBN010000022.1:641-14423 GCA_021156225.1 Verrucomicrobiota bacterium
TCAACATGCGCAGCCTTCGTTTAGGGGCTGGATGGTAAGGCAGGCTCCGGATTGCACACTCGTCTTAAGTTTATTTCCGGAACCTGCCTGTCCCCGCCCAATGAGGACTTCGCCAACTCAAACAGGAGCCGACGATTCAACCCAAACCATCGGAAAATGTCCGACAGCAGGAGAGAATATGCGGGAAGGAAATGTCAGCTCCATGACGTGGAGGTGACATTTCAGCAACAGCGGAAAATTAGGGCGGAAGTACTCTAAGGCGTGGTCCGGCCGATGGCGCGGGCCAAGGCATACTGGGCCTTGTTGTGCTCGGCGACGGCTTCGAAGTAATCGTTCCGGACGCGATTCAGCTCCTGCTCGGCCTGAATGCTTTCCAGCACGATGCCGACGCCGAAGCTCTTGCGCTCACGGGTAAGCTGCACCGTCTTCTGCGCCAGATCCAGCGCTTGCTGCGCGAGCTTCATCTGGTCGGCAAGAGAGTTCACGCGCGTGTGTTGCTCCACGACTTGGCGGACAATCTCATCCCCGGCTTTTTCAGAGAGAATTTTCGCCTGTTCCAGACGGGCCTCGCTGGCTTTGATGCGGCCTTTGTCAAAGAGACCGCCGGGGCCGATCTTCCAGCCGAAGAGAAGTTGATAATCCTGCGTGTCTTTGAAATTGCCCCAACTGTCATTCACGCCGCCACCCAGACCACCGAGATACATCTGCGCGCCAACTGTCGGAATCAATGGCCCATACTTCGTGCCCTGTTTCTCATCCTTCGCTGCTTCAAGCAGAGAGTTCTGTCGTTTCATTTCCGGGCGGTTGTTCATGGCTTGGGCGACGAGCGAGGCCAGGGCACTGTTCGCGGGCAATAGATTCAAGGGCGCGAGTTCGTTGTCCGCGGCGGCGAGTTCAATCGTAGGATCGAGATTCAGTGTCTGCGCCAAACGGGCGGAGGCGATGCGGCGACGCTCTTGGATCTGGCGGAAGGTCAGTTGATATCGCTCCGCCTGCCCCTGCACGCGCAACTGGTCGCCTTTGAAGGCGAGTCCCGCATTCACGGCACCTTCGAGCTGCTTGGCGTAATCATTCGCCACGCGGATGGATTCTTGCGCGACACCCATCTGAGCACCGGCCTTCACGAGTTCAAAATAATCCTGGGCGGCCTGATAGACATTGATCTGGGTAGCCGTTTCGAGCTGGTGATCCGCCGCCTTGGCCCGTTGCTTCTCGGCGAGCTGGCCGTAGATGGCATCGCCCAGCTCCCATTGGGCGGCGAAATTCGCGCCAGCGTTGTAAGACTGCTTGCTCGCGGTGAACATGTTGCCGCTGACATCCTGGATCTGGCCATCGTGCCGGCGATACGCCAAGCCCGGCATGATCCAAGGGAAGAAACGTTGCCGGGCGATCTCATGCTTCGCCTTAGCCTCGTTCAACTGGGCCTGCGCCAGTTGCACATCCAGATTCTGCGCGCCCGCAAGCCGTAGGACCGTCGGCAGATCGATGACGCGCACGTTGCCCGTTTGCTGCACGGCGGGTTTAGATGCGGTCTTACCTTTCTTGAGTGCGCTCTTGGCTTTCTTTTTCTTCGCTTGGGCGAGCTGTATCTCTGCGCTCGTGGCTTCCTGCGCGTTCAGAGCGGAGGAGCTGAATAAGGCAATGGCCAGCAAGGCTACGCCGAGAAATCTAACCTCTATGAAAGCGCGCTTCATTTGGCCTCCGTTGCATTGACCGGCTGGCCATCGGCGGGCGGGGTCTTGCCGAAGATCAACACGCGTTCACCACCGCTCAGGCCGCTGGCGATCTCCACATTCGTGCCGTCATTGAAACCAATCTTCACAGGCGTCTTCTTGGCCTTGCCGTCAACGTATTGGAACACCGAGGCATTCGCCTTCTCCATCAGGAGCGCGCCCACGGGGATCAAGAGTGCGTTCGTATGTTTCTCCACGCCCACGCGGATGGTGGCATACATGCCGGGACGCAATTCCTTGCTGGCGTTGGGCAAATCAGCTTCCAGATGCAACATGCGGGTGGCATCATCCAAGGCGAATGAGTGGCGCGTAATGGTGCCGGAGAAGATGCGGTTGGCCACGCCTTGCACAGTGACCTTCACGGGCTGGCCATTCTGAATCAAAGAGGCTTCCAATTCCGGCACGCCCACACTGGCGCGCACAGTGTCGAAATCCATCAGCGTAAGGATGGCGGCATTGCGCGCGACGGTTCCGGATGTCGCTGCAGGGATGAAGGCACCTGCATCGACAAATCGTTCCGTGATAGTCCCGGCGAAAGGTGCCTGCACTTGAGCGAAGGCGAGCAGTGCCTCGATGCGCTTCAACTCCGCCTGGGCTTCCGCCAGTCTGGCACCTGCGAGCGTTTCTCCCGCTTGTGCTTCCGTCAGCGAAGCTTTGGCCGATTCATGACGCGCTTTCGCGTCGTCCAACACTTGCGGCGTGATCAGATCGGGCGAGGATTTGCGGGCTTTGCTCACCCGGTCAAAGTCGTTCTTGCCTGTATCCATCTCCACGCGCGCCTTGATAACGCTGCTCGCCGCTTTCAGCCTTTCTGCCTCGGCCCGGGAAATTGCCGCCTTCGCCCGCACGAGATCCGCGCTGAGCTCGGGCAGTTCGATCTCCGCGAGCAGTTGCCCTGCTTTCACGGTGTCACCGATGTCCACCTTGATGGACTTCAGGTAACCCGGCACTTTCGCGTAGAGCGTCGCCTGCTGGTTTGCCTTGATGCTGCCCGGCAGCGTGACGAAGCGGTTGATGTCACCGCGCTGGGGCGTGGTGAATTTCAACTCCGGCGGCGTGGCGGCTTGCAGGGAGGCACAGAGCAGCAGCGCGGTGGTGAGCAATCCGCAGGCGATGGTTTGAGGTGTTCGTTGCATGGTGCCAAATAGTTTAACTTTGCGAATTCTTCGAGGCGGCAGCGGTTATGTAGTGGCTGCTGAGCGGATCATCCGGGTCCAAGGAACTGGAGCGTGTGCCGGATTGGTTACGGAATAAAACAAAAACCGCCGGAAGCACAAACAAAGTCGCCAGCGTAGCCATCGCCAGTCCGCCCACCACGGCGCGACCCAAAGGCGCGGTCTGATCCCCGCCCTCGCCCAACCCCAAGGCCAGCGGAATCATGCCCGCGATCATCGCGCAGCTCGTCATGAGGATCGGGCGCAAGCGGCTGCACGCACCTTCCACGGCGGCAGTCAGGGCATCCGCGCCTTGCATCCGGGTTCGTTCGGCAAAGGTGACGAGGAGAATCGCATTAGCAACCGCCACACCGACCGACATAATGGCGCCCATGGCGGACTGGATGTTCAAGGTCGTGCCCGTGAGCCACAGCGTCAGCGCCACACCCGCGAGCACAGCCGGAACCGTCGAGACTACCACACAGGCAAGGCGGAAGGATTCAAAGTTCGCCGCGAGCATCAGGAAGATGACCACCACGGCGATGATCAAGCCGGTGCCAAAGCCCGCTTGCAACTGCTCCAGCGGCACGACTTGGCCGCGCACGTCCACCTTGGTCTTGCCATCAGAAGGAAAATTCAATTCCGCCAGCGTCTTACGGATTTCGCGCGTGGCCGTGCCCAAGTCCGTTCCGTGGATGTTCGCGGTGACACTGACGATGCGGGCCATGTTGTAGCGCTCATACGTGCCCACGGCGGTGCCCGTGGTGATAGTGGCCAGGCTGCGCAACAAGACCGTGCCGCCATTCCCGGTGGTGACGGGGATGTTGTTCAGGTCCTCGATGGTCTGCGTGCGGTCTTCCGCGATCTGCACTTGTACGTTGAAGCTGATGCCGCTGTTCGGATCGGCCCAGAAGTTCGGCACGGTGAAGCGGCTCGAGGTGGTGGCGGCGACGAGCGACTTGGTGACATCCTCGACTTTGACGCCGAGCAAACCGGCGCGTTCACGGTCGATGTTCACATTCACCGTGGGAAAATCGAGCGTCTGGGCGATCTGCACATCGCGGAGAAACGGCAGTTTGCCAAGGCTCTCCATGAGCTTGTCCGCATAGCCCTTGCCCACCGGCAATGAAGGCGCGCTGATGGCGATCTCGATGGGCGTGGGCGAGCCAAAGCTCATCACGCGCGTGACGATGTCCTGCGGCTCGAAAGAGAGGCGCACCTCGGGCAGCTCTTTCGCAAAGACGCCGCGCAGGTGTTCCTTGAACTCCTCCACACGTTTGCCAGCATCGCGCTTGAGCTGGATGGCGAGCCAGCCTTCTTCGGGCCCGCCGTTCCACAAGTGCACAAGGTTCACCGGGAAACTGGAGTTATGCACGCCCACCATGCCGATGCTGATCTCCACTTTGTCTTCACCGCCAGCTTCACGGGCGATGGTGGCGAGTATCTTCTTGGCGGTCTGCTCGGTGATGCCTACTTGCGTGCCGCTGGGATTGCGGAAGCGCAAGGCGAACTGGCCGGTGTCCGTCTTGGGGAAAATCTCCTTGCCCAAACGGCTGCCGACGAACCACACCGCCAAGCCCGCGACCACGACATAGACAATCACCAGCGGCCAGCGCAAAGCCACAACACTGCGCAAGATACCGGAATAACTCTTCTGCATCTTGCCGATGAACGAAGCGTCATGGACTTCACCCGCGTGACCGCGCAAGAGCCAGACACTCAGGATGGGCACCAGCGTGCTGGAAAGGATGAAAGAAGCGATCATGGAGAAGCCGACCGCCAAGGCCATCGGCACGAACAACGCCTTCGCCGCGCCCACCATGAAGAAAGCGGGGATGAAAACTGCAAGGATGCAAAGCATCGCCAGCAAGCGAGGCAGTGCGGTTTCCCGCGTGCCTTCAAAGGCCGCGCGCGCCAGCGGACTGCCGCGCGCGATGTGGGCATGGATGTTCTCAATGGCCACCGTCGCCTCGTCCACAAGGATGCCGACGGCAAGCGCCATCCCGCCAAGGGTCATCAGGTGGATGCTCTCGCCGCTGAGCCAAAGGGCGAAAGATGCGGCGAGCAATGAGAGCGGGATGTTCACCACGACGATGAAGGCACTGCGCCAGTCGCGCAGGAAGAGCAGCACCATGAGGCCGGTGAGGATGGCACCCAGACCGCCTTCTTTCAGCAGGTCATTGATGGAGCGATTCACGACGGGCGACTGGTCGAAGGCGTAACTGACCTGGATACCGTCAGGCAAAAGCTTTTGGAATTCCGGGATGTTCTTTTTGACGAGGTCCACCACTTCCAGAGTGGAGGCATCCGAGCGTTTGGTGACGGGCAGGTAAACGGTACGGCGGCCGTTGGCGAGCGCGTAGGCGGTGGTGATATCAGCGGAGTCGGAGACGGTGGCGACATCGCGGACAAAGACTGCGCCTTGCGCCGTGCGTTTCAATGGGATCGCTTCCAAGTCTTTCGGGTTTGCCGGGATCGCGTTGACCGAGACGATGGGATATTTGCCACCCATGTTAATGTTGCCTGAGGGGCTGATCGGGTTGCCCTTGGCCAGCGCCTGCACGATGTCGTCGGGCGAGAGGCCGTAGGCTTTCATGCGGTCCGGGTTCACATCCACCACGATACCGCGGGAGCTGCCGCCGAAAGGTGGCGGCGCGGAGACGCCGGGCAAGGTAGCAAAGGCTGGGCGAACGCGATTGAGCGCCTGATCCTGCATCTGGTTCAGCGTGATGTTCGGGTCATCCGTCGAGAACACGAGATAACCGACGGCCACGCTGCCGGCATCAAAGCGGGTCACGAACGGCGCAGCAGTGCCCGGGGGCATGAAGGCGCGGGAGCGGTTCACATAGCCGATCACTTCGGACATGGCCTGGCTCATGTCGGTGCCCGGATGAAACTGGAGCTTCATGATGGAAGCGCCCTGAATCGACTTCGACTCCACATGCTCGATGCCTGCGATATAGAGGAAGTGATACTCGTAACGGTATGTCAGGTAGCCCTCCATCTGCGCCGGGTCCATGCCACCGTAAGGCTGGGCGACGTAGATGGTCGGGATGCCCAGCGGCGGGAAGATGTCACGCGGCATGCGCTGCAAGGCGACCCACGCCCCCAGGCAAACGGCCACCACCAAAACGAGCACCGACAGTGGCCGTTGCAAGGCGAGTCTCAGTATGTTCATGCACTAAATATTCAACTAACTCTTAAGCCCACTACGGATATGACCGCGGCACGACAATAGCGGTGGTTGTTTGGTCCGGACATTGAAACATCCAGCGGCCCAAGGCCACAAACTTTTTCTACCAAACAGGTGCACCAACAGACGGCCACGCGGCGCGACAGGTTACCGAAGAAAAAAGCCCCCGCCGATTAAGGCGGTAGCGGAAAAATCCAGGGAAAAGGCCCGAGCCATCAGCTCTGCCCGCGTTTGATCTTCACGAAGAGGATGTTCTTTTCATCCAGCCGTTCGTAGAACATCTCGCTGCTTTGCTGGCGCACCAAGTGGATGCCCAGGCCGCCGATCGGCCGCTCATGCACCGGTTTGGTGATGTCCTGCTTGGGAAATTTCGGCGGGTCGAAGGGTATGCCGTCGTCCTGAAATTCTATCTTGATCGCGGTTTCATCCACGGATAGGCGGACGTCAAACGTATGGTCGCCGCCGTTAGGCCAGGCGTAATTGATGATGTTGGTGCTCAACTCTTCCAGGCACAGGAACACCGCATACTCCTCCTGCACGGTGAAGTTGTTGTCGGCCCCAAACTGCGCGACCAGTTCGTTCAGACGCTGGAGTTCGTCCGTGTTATTTTGGAGGGTGATTTGGACAGTCGCACTCATATAGATAGGCCGTACCCTTCGTTTTTCAGACTCCCTTGAGCAACTTCACAGCTTCTGCCTCATCGGCAGCGATCTCCGCCACAGAATCCAGGCCGGACAGCCGCAGCACGTCTTCCACCATCTTTTGCGGCCGGCAAAACACAATCTTCGCCCCGGCGGGATTGAGTTGCTTGATGTTCGCCAGCAGCAGTCGGATGCCGATGGAGGCGATGAATCCCACGCCCGCCATCTCCACGATCACCGATTGCTTCAGCGCACCGGTCTCGGCGTTGAAGCGCGCTTCAATGGATTGGGTTCCCTTGAGATCCATGCGGCCCGCCAGGCGGACGCACTTGATGCCACCCTCTAAAGTATCAACAGTCAGCTCCATAACCACCAAAACCTTTCTTCCAGCTTGGGATGTGGGTTCTGCGCGTGAATATGCCTTTAGCCTAGCCGTATTGGCCGCTGAATCAAGTCACGATTCGCAATACCCGTTTCATTGATCATTCACCATCTAAAATCACAATACGATGCGCAAAAATGAATAGTCATCCTCGAAGTTCCCCGACCCGCGGAACGCCTTGGCCGAGGCCACGATATGATCCAGCCGTTTCTGTCCCTCCGGCGGTTCGGCGGTCAGGGTCTCCAGAAACTTCTGGTAATCCCACATGCGCTCCTCGCTATTCGTCAGTTCGTACACCCCATCGCTAAAAAGGAACAGCTCCGCGTATTTGCCCACCGCCTGCCGCTTGCTGCGATAGATCACGCCCGCCATCGTGCCCACCACGAGTCCCGGCGATTTCAGCTCGATCCGTTCCGAGGTCTCCTTCGTTTCACCCGTCACCAGCACCGCTGGCGGATGCCCCCCGCGCGCATAGCTGATCTCCCGTTTCTTCTTGTTAAACACCCCGTACCAGATGGTGAAATACATGTTGTTCTGCCGGTCCATCTGGAAGGCTTCGTTCAGCCCCATCAAGACCTGCGCCGGATCACGGAAATCCGTGTTCGCCAACGACTGCGCCCGCAACACATTCATCGCGGAGATCGAGAGTAAGGCCGCCCCTACCCCGTGCCCGCAGACATCCAGCAGGTAGATGGCCAAGTTCTCCTCATCCAACCAGTGGTAACCGAAGGAATCCCCGCCCAACTGCGTGGACGGTATGAAACACCACTCCGTCGTCACCTCACCCGTCATCGGCGGCGGCAGCAACGAGATCACATATTCCGCCGCTTCATTCAGCTCTGCCGCCAGATGCTTCTGGCTCTCCACCAGCGCGCGATACATCTTCTGCTCCTGCTCGCGCAATTGCTTCTTCTCCAGGCACGCATTGATGCGCGCCTGCAAGAGCACCGGTTTGTAAGGCTTCGGCAGATAATCATCCGCCCCGATCTCGATGCACCGCGCCACGCTGTTCAAGTCATCCAGCCCGGAGATCATGATCACCGGGATGTCTTGCAGCTTGGGGTCCGCCTTGATTTTCTTCAGCACATCGTAGCCGTCCATGTCCGGCATCACGATATCCAGCAGCACCAGCTCAAAGGTTTCTGCCCCCAGCTTGTCCAAGGCCGTTTGGCCGTCATTGGCCACCTCCACCACGTAACCTTCCAAGTGCAGACGCTCGCTCAGGAGCGCGCTGTTCATGCAGTCATCATCCACCACCAGCAAACGCGCACCGGTGCCCGCCAGCCGGGCCGGCGTGGTGCTGACAGCTTTCAATCCGGATGATGGAGCGACTTCTGACATGCTTGGCTCAGAACACTATGCGACGTTTCCAGATGTGAAACCAGCAAAAATCGGGCCTTTATCGCCCGTGCGCCGTGGTCGCCAATTCCACCGGCGGTTCCGGCTCCTTGAGGATCCGGATTTCCCGTTGCGGAAACGGTATGCTGATGTTGCTGCGACGGAACTCTTCCACCACCGCCAGGTTCAATTCCGCACCCGCCGGACCGTAGTTCGACACCGACACCCAAGGCTGGATGACGATATTGATCGCCGAATCGCCGAGCGAACTGATACCGATCGCCGCGGTCGGTTCTTTGAGCAATCTTGGATTCGCATCCACCACCCGCCGCGCCGCCGCCAGTGCCGCTTTCAGATCCGTCGCATACGCCACCCCCACCGAGATGGTCAACTGCCGCACCGCGCCGTAGTTGTGCAAGATTTCCCCCACGATCTTCCGGTTCGGGATGATGATCCGTGAACGATCCGGATGCGTCAGCGTCGTGCTGAACAACTCGATCGCCGTCACCTCCCCCCGGACACCCAGCATCTCCACCCATTCGCCTAGGCGAAAAGGCTTCGTGAAGATGATCGTCAATCCGGAAACCACGTTGCCCAAGACACCCTGCATGGCCAGGCCGATACCTACGCCCGCCACACCGATACCGGCGACCATGGGCGCGATGGGGACGCCGAACTTCTCCAACGCCAGCACCGCCGTGAAGGCGAAGATCAGAATCTTCACCCCGCGACAGATGAGATTGCGCAACGGCGGCTCCATCCCCTTCTTGGTGAGCGCTTCATCCAGGATGCGTCCCAGATACTTCGCCAGCAGCCCACCCAAGCCCATGATGATGAGCGCACCAATGATCTGCAGCCCGTACGAGATGAAGAAGTCGATGATCAGTTTTTTTGCGTCGTCCATAAGCCAGCGGGATTGCCAAATAGAATGTTACCGGCACCCAAGAGACACGGACCCGGCCCCTTTGTAAACGCGAAAGGAGCCGGAGATTGCCCCTACCTCACCAGTCCCATCCGGGTTCAGTCCTTTGGCCAACCACCGCCACACATGTCTGATATTTCCTCTAAGTCTCATCAGCCCCATAAGTCCTATTCCCCCCGATGGCCGCCGGTGCAACCGGCTTGAGCTTTGAGTTTTGAACTTTGAACTTTAATTAATAAGCCCGTGATGCAATCACCGTTCCCTGAAGCGTGCCTTCCCGTCTGATCCGTTTTATGTTTCCTGTGCGATTGCCTCTTGTCCTGCGGTACTGTAGCAACCAGTCCACCCTCACCAGACCAAACCCTCGCCAGCCACTCCACAAAGAAACGCAGTCGAAGAAAATCGAATGCCCCACCGAAGCACAAACGCTTCTTCTCCCTCTCTTCCATTGATAAATGGAGGAGAGGGCACGGGGAGAGGAGGCACTGAGTCACCCCTTTCTGCATTCTCCCTTCTTCGTTCTACATTCCCTTTAGGGAATTATTTCAAAGAACAATGAAACCATCCGACCCCTGTGCCGTATCGTGTTCTCCCCCTCGACGATTGAGAGTTCAAATTTAGCATATGTCCCTGACCCGGCCGGTTCCGCAGTGGCTACTAAGGATTCCCCGGTCCCATTCTCGACCGACGTCCCCTTCACCCTCCGGCTTACGAGCCCTGATCCATACGCCCGACACACTCACATATCCGTACGATTCCATAAGGATGCCAAACGATTCCAACGAATCAGTTGGCGTGAGGTTTTCGGTGATTTTGCTCTCTCAACTTCCCAATTCAAAACTTAGAACTGAGAACTCAAAACTACCTGAGCCTCTCCTTTACCAACAACGAGTTGTCAGCACTGGAAACCGTATCAAGTCACCGTCAATTTATCCATCAAAAAATCATTCAAAACCCGCCTGCCGATGGAACAAATTGCGCCTCAAGAAATTGCAAACGAAGATTTTTCGCGAATGCCATTTGTTTTCTCGGAGCTTCACGTCTTTATCGCACCTGTTTGGCTGCCGCCCTTCCCCTACCCGGAAGGGGGTTGACTTTGCGGGGATTATGCAGGATGGCTTCCTTCATGCATAAGCTTTGGCTCCTCCGGTCCCGCGGTCCGCTATGGCTGGTCATGGCCCTCTTGATAACGGTCACCGCCGGCACCGGTTGCAAGACCGCCTACTACGCCACCATGGAAAAATTCGGCGTGGCCAAGCGCGATCTCCTCAAGAAACGCGTCCTCGCCGCCCGCGATGAACAGAAGGAGGCGGGCGAACAATTCAAAGACGCCCTCACCAAACTCCAGGAACTCTACCGCTTCGACGGCGGCAAACTGGAAGCCGCCTACCGCGAACTCGAAGGCGAATACAAAAACTCCGCCGCCCTGGCCGATTCCGTTCATAAACGCGTCAAGGACATGGAGACCGTCGCCAACGACCTCTTCCGCGAATGGGAGGCCGAGCTCGCCGAGATCACCACCCCTTCCCTGCAAGCCGCCAGCCGCCGCCAATTGCTCGAGACCCGCACCCGTTATGACAGCATGGCCGTCGCCCTCAAGAAAGCCGAGCAATCCATGGACCCCGTGCTGCGACAGTTGAAGGATCACGTGCTCTTCCTGAAGCACAACCTGAACGCGCAAGCCATCGCCTCCCTGAAAGGCGAGGCCGCCAGCATCCAGACGGAGATCGGCCGCCTGATCAATGACATGAACGCCTCCATCGCCAAGGCGGATGAATTCATCAAAACCCTCGAACAACCCTGATATGCCCTCTCTGCCCCGCTGCACCGCGTTGCTCGCCCTCGCCACCGGCCTGCTGCTCTCCGGTTGCGCCACCGCGCCCGACCAGGAATTGCTCGATGTTAAGCTCGTGAACCTGCGCTTCACGCAATCACGCGTGCTGGAAACGGATGCCGTCTTCACCATCCGCATCGAGAACGAAAGCCCCGAGACCCTCCGCATCACCGGCGGCGTGCACAAGTTCTATATCGAAGGCGCGCTCATCGGCAAAGGCATGAGCGGTGAAAGCATCGAAGTGCCGCGCCTCAGTTCCGTCACGCAAGAGATCACTGTGCACCTGAGCAACATCACCATGGCGCGAAAGGTGAAACCCGTGATTGAAAACCAGAAGGTGCACAGCAAGGCCGATAGCCTGCTCTACTGTGAAGCCGGTGGCCGCGAGCACCGCATCCGCGTCTCCCATGAGGGCACGCTGGACGTGCGCGAATTCATCCCGGAAAAACAAACCCCCTCCATCCGCCAGCCTTGATCCAGACGCACCCTGGCACTGCCAATCGCTCAGTAGCTGCGGAAAGCAAGAGAACGCTCCCTCACCCTCGCCCCTCGGAGGGGAGAGGGCCGGGGTGAGGGGTGCCGGGCTCCCTCAAGGCACCAACCGAATCCGGTAAAACCGGTTCGTCAACGTGTCCACGTTCGGATCCAACACCTGTATCAGGTTATTGGTAGCCGTATTGGTCGAAACCGGCAGCCAGTTGACCAGGTTCGTCGTGACCTCCACCACATACACCAGTCCCGTATCCGTATTGAATCGGAACACCACATTATTCACCCCGGACACATTCGTGATCGCAGGCAACGTATTCGTGAACGGCGTGTAAAGGCTGAGATTGACGCGGAGGGAATTGGCAAAGACCGCCAGATCATCATACGCCCGCGCCTGTATTTCGTATTTACCGGGTATAGAGTTAGACCAGACGAACGTATATGGGGACACCGTAGAGGTCGTGAGGATGTTCGTCACCGTCACGCCATTTGAAACCCAAAACTGCCGATACTCCACCTTGGTCACCGTCCCGTCCTCATCGATAGCAGACGTTCTAAAGGTCACGTTACTTCCCAATGGCCGGGCAATCCGTAAGGCAAGGTTGGTGATAGAAACGGCCGGTGCCGCATTCACCGGCCGAATCGAAGTGATGACGCAATACGTATGGTCCTGATTGGACCCCCTGACCACAAAAGTTCCTTCACTGCTAAAGACGTGCGAACCGGAATCATTAGGCAGGAACAACACCCCCCCGAACATCGGGGCCCCATCCAAGTAGAGATAGTTGTTCTTCTTCGCCGTGAAGACCACCGTATCGCCCGGGATGATGCTCAAGCTGGAAGGCGTCATGCTGGAAGCATTTACGTCCACATAAAAAGTGGCGGCATGAAGCGACCCACCGGCGAAAACATTCACCAGCAGCACGACCCACAGGGCAGCCCAGACCTTGCAACGACTAGTCATTAAAATACTCAGGTTGCCCGTATGTAAGGCGAAACCTCTCCCTTAAACAAGCCCCATGGCTGGTAGTTGCGCAGAAAGTTGCCCGCTATGCAAAAAGCCCGTTCCGGTAAGGGAACGGGCTTAACTAAGTCAAATATTTGCTACTTTTATGGAGCCAACGCCTTCACAAACGGCTTCCCAGTGGACCCCACCGGATGATCAATCCGCAAGGCCGCGCTCAAAGTCGCCGCGATGTCCGTGATGTAGAACTCGTCCGCATACCGCCCCGGCTTGAACGCGCTGCCGTAGAACAGCACCGGCACATGCGTGTCATAACCCCACGGCGACCCATGCGTGGTGCCGCTCGTGCCGCCCGGAACCAACAGCGGCTTGGCCACCAACACCAGGTCACCACTGCGCTCGGCATTGTAGCCGTTGAAGACGAACTCACCAAGCTGCCCCGGCGTGCGGCCATCCAGCAACTGCTCCCGGCTGTAGCCGGCGATGTATTTGCCCGTGTTCAACGCCCATTCACGGATGAAGTTGCAAAACTCGTTCGGGGCGATCTTCTTTTCCTCCAGCGTCTCGTGATTGAAGTAGAGGTTCCCCTCGATGATCTTCGGCGTGAGGAAATATTTCCCCGCCCCGAACTTCGCATCGATCTTCGTCATGAGGTCCACCATCAGGTCGGCTTCCTTCAGGCGGGAGGAGTCCAGCCCCATGACTTGCGCGGCATACTCCGGAGCCGGGGCCACCCCGTGATCTGCCGTCAGCACCACCACCACGTTCTTCATGCCGATCTTCTTGTCCAGAAAGCTGAAGAAATCGCCCAACTGCCGGTCCAGCCGCAACGTGATGTCCTGCACCTCTTGCGAGTAAGGCCCGAACTTGTGCCCGCAATAATCGATGGCGGAGAAGGACACACACAGCATGTCCGGCTGGTTGCCCTGGCCCAGCTTCTCCGCTTCCACCGCCGTCTTCGCCAGTTGTAGCAGGATCTCATTACCGAACGGCGTAGGCATGAACGTCTCAAACCCTTCGGACTTCGACGGTGTGATGACATGATCAAACGTCACCTTCGTCTCGCCCGCCAGCTTGCCTTCGCCCGGTGCGTCATCCGCATTAAGATAGAATTTCGGGTCCAGCAGGCGCG
>JAJNBN010000471.1 GCA_021156225.1 Verrucomicrobiota bacterium
CAAGAACCAGGACAAGAAAGAGAACCCGGACGATAAAGAGAAGCAGAAGCAGGATCAGAAAAAACAGGATCAAAAAGACCAGCAGGGCAAGGACCAGGAGAAGAAGCAGGATCAAAACCAGAAGGACGATCAGAAGGATCAGGAGAAAAAGCAGGGCGACGAGCAGGAGCAGAAAAAGCAGCAGGACGAGGCCAAGAAACAGAAGGATGACGGCCATAAAGACAGCAAGCAGGACAAGCAACAGGCTGATCAGCAGGGGAAGAAAAAAGGCGATGAGAAAAAGGACGGCAAGCAACCCGAGCAGGGCGAGAATGGTGAGCCGATGCAGGCGCAAGCTAATGGTGAGATGACTTTGGAACAGGCGATGCAACTGCTGGATGATCTCAAGGGGCAGGAACGAGCGCTCATCTTTCAGCCGCCGAAGGATGGCAAGGCGAAGCCGAAGGTATTCAAAGACTGGTGATGTACGGATTTTTTATTCAACGAGTATTGAAGCGGGGTTTGTTCCTCGGGTGCATGCTGCTGCCGTGGTTGTTGCTGGCGCAGGTGCGGACGACGCTGGACCGTTCGACAATTTCCGTTGACGAATCGGCGCAGTTCACGGTGACCATCACGGGCTCGGATCTCAATGCGTGGCCGGATATACCGCCGGTGCCGGAACTGGAATTTAAACAGGGCAGCGGTTCCAAGTTTCGCCGGAACGAGAATGGTGTCGTCACGGAGATGATCCAGATCGGTTATATCGTCCGGGCGGCGAAGGCGGGAGACTACACCATCGGGCCGGTGAAGGTGAAGGTGGGTGGAGTGGAGCATCAATCGCAGCCGGTGATATTGAAGGTCACACCGGCGAAGACGGCAGCGGCGGCCGCGGCGGAAGAGATCAACAAGGTGGCATTCATCCAGGTCAAGGTGCCCAAGAATGAGTTTTATCTGGGCGAGATGTTTCCGCTGGAGATGAACCTTTTTTTCCAGAGTGCGCGGAGTGACATGCCGCAATTGAAGTCGGACGGCTTTTCGCTCAGTTCACCGCCTTTGCACACGCAAGGACGGGTGCGATTGGCCACGGGCAGCTATCAGCAGCATACATTTCGATACGCGGTCAAGGCATTGAAAACGGGCGATCTGGTCATGGGACCGGCGGAGTGCAACATGGAGGTGCAAATACCGGTGCAAGCGGCTGATCCGGTCTTTGGCGGGATAATGCAACGCTATCGTTCGCAGCCGATGACGGTTCGCAGTGAGCCTGTCAAAATGAAGATTCTGCCTTTGCCGGAGGAGGGGAAACCGGCGAGTTTCAATGGGGCGATCGGCAAGTTTAATTTCCGGATGGTAGCGACGAAGAACGAGGTGGCGGTGGGTGATCCGGTGATCTTGCAGGTGGAGATCAATGGCATCGGCGCGTGGGATGCGGTGCAGTTGCCGCCGACGGATGACTGGCGCGATTTCAAGATCTACCCGCCGAACAGCGAGTTCAAGCCGCTGGATGACCTTGGCATCCAGGGGGTGAAGCGTTACGAACTGGTGGTGGTGCCGGAGAATTCGGACGTGAAGGAGATCCCGCCGATGGCGTTCACTTATTTCGACACGAGTTTGCGCAATTACCAGACGATCAAGGTGGCGGCCATCCCCCTGAAGGTGAAGGCGAGCAGCGCGGCGCCCGCCCAGCCGACGGTGGCCTCGGGTGCGGTGAAGGCGAAGTCGGAGGAACCGGCGGCGGCGAAGGATGTTTTTCACATCAAGCCGCATCTGGGGACGGTGGTGAGTGTGGCCACGCCGACACTGGTGCGGCCGTGGTTTTGGTTGCTGAGCGCCTTGCCGCTGTTGGCGTGGGCGGTGCTGGCGTTCCGGTTAAAGCAAGCGGAAGAGGCGGCGCGGAATCCGCGGGCGCAACGGGCCAAAGCAGTGGCGCAGAGTGAGGCGGCGGGATTGGCGCAGCTCAGTGAATTGGCAGCGGGCGGGAAGAGCAAAGAGTTCTTTGATCTGCTGGCGAAGTTGTTGCAGGAGCGGCTGGGTGAGCGGCTGGACATGCCCGCTTCAGCGATCACGGAGGCGGTGGTGGATGAGCGGTTGGGGACTTTGAACGAGGAGTCGCGGAGGGAATTGCATGCGCTGTTCCAAGCGTGCAATCAGGCGCGGTATGCGCCGGTCTCGGATGTAGCGAAGCTGGATGCGCTGGTGGAGCGGGCGAGGAAGGTGCTGGGGGATTTGAATGGAGGGAAGCCGTGAAAACATCGAACATCGAACATCCAACGTCCAACATCGAAAGGGGGATGGGGGCGAGGACGACGACGAGAACGAGGACGAGCACGATTTTGTGGTTGTTGCTCGGCTGGTTGGTGATCATTCCGTTTGTGGCTTCGGCGGGGGATGCAACGGCTCGATTTGATGCGGCGAACAGGTTTTATGAGCAGGGGAAGTATGCGGAGGCGATCGAGGCGTATCGGGAGATGATCAAGGGGGGCGAAGCTTCGGCGGCGGTTTATTATAATTTGGGGAATGCGTATCATAAGGCGGGTCGCGTGGGTGAGGCGGTGGCTAGTTATCGGCTGGCGCAGCGGATCACGCCGCGTGATCCGGATCTGAGAGCGAATCTGCGTTTTGTGCAGGAGGCGGCGGGGGCGAGGTCAGGCAGGCCAGCGTCTTGGTGGCAGGCGTGGTGTCAGCAGACGAGTTTGCGGGAATGGGCTTGGATCACCGGCGG
Organism: Verrucomicrobiota bacterium; assembly: GCA_021156225.1. Classification (GTDB taxonomy): domain Bacteria; phylum Verrucomicrobiota; class Verrucomicrobiia; order Limisphaerales; family JAEYXS01; genus JAEYXS01. The sequence goes on from JAJNBN010000471.1 coordinate 2,702, forward strand.
GGCCATCTGGGTGTTCGCGATATTCGGGGTGTTGCGGATGTTGAAACCGGCGTGGCGGGCGGCTTTGAAACCGGCGTTTTTGATCGCGTTGTTCACGGCGATGTTGGGCGGAGTCGCGGGGGCGACGGTTTGGCAGGGAAGCTATGGCGAGAAGGCGGCGGTGGTGAAGGTGAAGGAGGCGGTGGTGCGGTTCGGGCCGCTGGATGATTCGCAGAGCGCGTTCACGTTGCAGGACGGGGCGGAAGTGATCGTCTCGGATACAAAGGATGGATGGTGGCAGGTGCGGGATGGGCAGGGGCGGACGGGGTGGGTGAAGGCGGAGGCGGTGGTGAGGCTGGAGGAGTTTTGAGTGGGAGGATTGTGTCGGGTTTTTGGTTTTGAGTTTCGAGTGGAGCCATATCCCCATCAGTGCAAACTTAACAAGCCCCATTCGGAGTCATGTATGGTCGCGCTCCAAAGAGAAGTTTTTGGATCGCCTAGAGGCTCAATCTGTTCGAGTTCGCGGATCAATTGGGTGATGGCCGGAGACCATGCTGTTTCGTTGTCTGTGTTTTCATCTTGGGCGTGAAGCTCGCAAAACCGGTTGAAAATATCCACCGACTTGTGAAAAGCAGCGAGGCATTGGTTCACATACCAGCGGCGAGGAGTTTCCTCACGGTAGCTGAAATAGATTTCCCCACCCGGTATCTGATAATACTCGCCAACGATTTCACCCAATTCGGTATGATGAGCCACCGTTTCGCCGACCGGTGCGGAGAGGAGGACGATGCGTTTGGGCGTTGAGGGAATCATCACAAGTCTGCTTTGGTGATTTGTTTTCCTTGGGTGGTGGAAGCGGCGTCACTCACGAGGTGAAAGCAGCCAGATGCCTTGAGGGTTGTGAAACAGGTCCTCCTCCTCATGACGTGTGTCCGGTAGCAGATCCAATTGGAAGACGGGCGAATCAGCGTCAAGGCTAAACGTATGGCCAGAGGCCAACCGGGGCTGCTCGATGATCTGATACATGTTGAAACGGTTCATGAGATCTGCCGCTTCACGGACATCGAATGAGCGCGG
>JAJNBN010000472.1 GCA_021156225.1 Verrucomicrobiota bacterium
GGGCAACGATCTCTTTGTCGGTGCGCGGGTCAGTGCGTGCGTCCGTCACGACCACGATGTCCCGTGAGGAGGCGATCTCTTCGAGCATCCGGTCACCTTTTATGGGAAACAGTTGCTCTGGCTGGTGACCGGGAGGGTGGCCGGTTACGCTGTCGGCGAGGATGAGCTTGAGATGCTGCTGATCGGCGGAGAGCTGGTAGAACCAGATGCGGGTGAAGCCGAGCGCACTTTGCAGGGCCGTCCGGGCAGCTTGAAGCACCTGCACAAACGTTTCGGCGCGCTCGAGCTGCTGGGAGAATTGCAAAAGACCGTGGGCATACTTTTGCCGGAGGCGCAGGGCTTCTTCCACCTCTTTGCGCTCGGTGATGTCCTGCACGGTGCCCCGCATGCCGGTCACTTTGCCGACTGCGTCACGGACCATCTCACCCCTAGCCGTGACCCATCGATGAGTTCCATCCGAACGGACGACTTCGGCATCGAATTCATAGGGGGCTTCTTTGGCGAGACCGGTTTGGATGGCGGCATTCAAAGTTGCCCAGCTTTCGGGAGTGAAATAAGCGGAGACTTCAGGAACGCCAGCCGGCCCCAAGGCTGGATCCCGGCCATAGATGGCAAAAATCTCCGGTGACCAGCGATGCTCTCCAGTGGTCATGTCCCATTCCCAATTGCCAAGCTTGGCCAGGCGATGGGCTTCCAGCAGATTGATCTCAGCCTTGCGGCGCTCGGTGATGTCACTGTTATAAATCCGGATCCGCTCGACATCCGGCAGATAGGTGATCATCTGGGAAAAGCAAAAGTCACCGACAGCGTGTTCACGGTGGACGGTTTTCTTTTCAGCGAGCTGGGCGGTGAACTCGGATATACCTTTTACCAGAGGATGATGGATACCCCGGGCGGGGAGATCGGGAAATTGACGCAAGGCGGCAGGGTTCAGATAATTGAAGACTCCGCTATCGAGGTCCAATTCGAGTACGGGGTTCGGGTTGCGTTCCGGAAAGGTAGCCAGCCATTGTGCCCGTTCTTCCGCCCGTTTGCGCTCCGTGATGTCCTGCATGGCGCCAATCATGCGGACCGGCTTGCCGTGTTCGTCACGGATGATATAGCCACGGTCCAGCACATAGGCGTAGGTGCCATCCTGGCGACGAAAGCGATACTCGGCGATCCAGGCCTGTTCGCCCCTGTGAATCGCTTTGTGTACGTCCGCGTGAATCCTTTCACGTTCATCAGGGTGCAGGAGCGAAATCCAAGCTTTACCCGTGGAAGCGCTCTTTTCCGCAGGATAACCAAACAGAGTTTGGAATCCTTCATTCCACCAGACGGCATCGGTGAGGAGATTCCAATCCCAGACGGCGTCGTTGGTCGCCCGGGCTATGATCTGGAAGCGCTCCAAAGCTTCACGTAGAGCAGCCTCGGCCTGCTTGTGCTGGGTGATGTCAAAGGTGACGCCAGTGAGACGGATGGGTTCATTGGCGGCATTGCAATACACCTGCCCTCGCGAGGCAGTCCAACGAAGGGAACCATCCGGCCACATGACGCGTTTTTCCGCATCGTAGGCGGCCCGTTTTTCGACGGCCTGAGCAAGGGCGGCTTCAACGGTGGGACGATCCTCGGGATGAAGGATGGAGAGAAAGCGGGCGTAATCCATGGACGCATCCGGGGGCAGGCCATAGATGGCCAGACACTCGGGCGACCAGGTCACTTCACCAGTGATGATATCCCAATTCCACCGCCCCAACCGGGCTGCCTGCAGGGCGAGTTGCAGATCAGCTTCACTGCGTTGCAGGGCCACTTCAATCTGCTTGCGGGCGGTGATGTCCGTGATGACGCCGACGACCAGGGTGACGGAACCATTAGTTATACGGGGTTCGTAAATGGCTGAGAAATGGTGGGGACCGTCAGGAAAGTGTCTGACGACCTCAAAAGTGACGCGCTCACCGGCGAAGGCGCGGTCCATTTGGTGACGGACACGGGTTTCGTAGATATCGGCCAGAAGATCTGGCAGCAGTGCGCCTAGAATCGAGGAGCGCGGCCGTTCAACGAGTTCCGCGTAGGCTTGATTGGCATACAGATAGCGGCGTTCGTGGTTCACCATGAAGAGGCCGACGCGGGCGTTCTCGGTGACAGTCTGGAGGCGGGCCTCACTTTCCCGAAGTTCGCGCGTTTGGCGACGGAGTTCCAGTTGGGACATGACCTGCCGGGCCAAGATGAGCAAGGATTGTTGTTGCTGTTCGCTCAACTGCCGGGGCACGCGATCCATGACGCAAAGCGCGCCCAGCGTCTCACCGGATGGAGTGGTCAGGGGAGCGCCAGCGTAGAAGCGAATGCGAGACTCGCCTGTGACAAGGGGATTATCCGCGAAGCGTTCATCCAGAGTGGCGTCGGGAATGAGGAACAGCCGGGGCTCAAGGATGGCGTGGCCGCAGAAGGAGATATCGCGGGGAGTTTCACAGACGGTCAGACCGAGCTTGGACTTGAACCACTGGCGGTGTGCATCCACCAGGGAAACGAGGGCGATGGGAACGCCGCAGATTTGGGCAGCAAGGGCAGTAAGGTCATCCAAGGCCTGCTCGGGCGGAGTGTCAAGCAAGTCATAGTCGTGCAGGGTTCTCAGGCGCTGCACCTCATCCGACGGCACGGCTGGAATCTTCATCGGGGTTAAGGAGACTCTGCGCCTGAGAGAAGGAGATGGCGAGCAGGAAGTGGTTTTGAACGAGGAAATTGATGCGACAAATTTTGCTGCGAGCAGAGGGGGAGGTTTTATAGACGTAAAGAAGGGTTGCTTAGTATAAATCATCAGGGGCAAAGGACAGGGCCGAAAGGACAGGTGTCCGCGACCGATTACAAAATTAGGTTCACTTTTTTACTGCGATGTTTTGGGACTTGTGGTCTAGTAATACGGAAATCAAAAGTGACTTTTGCCGTGAGGCAAGGTCCAAAGGGGGAAAGAGCGGTTAGCATCCAAAAGTTCAAAAACAGCAAAGCAAAGGAGAGAAGACGCATGAAATCCAATGTACGATGGTTGATGGGGCTGGCGATTATCGCCGGGAGTTATTGGGGCATCACTACGAGCGCGTTGGCGGACCCATACGCAGAGCAGCTAAAGGCGGCGGCAGCAGCGCGAGCCAAAGACCCGACTTGGAAACCCGCGACCGTGGAGATAGGCAAGATCCAGATCGGGAACAGCAAAACACCGGGTGCGCTGAAGAATTTTTGTTTGAATGCGGACGGGAACATTTTGGCGTGTTTTGTGCCGCAAGGCGCGACGGCGAAGACGGGACGGGGAATCCGGGTCTATTCACCGAAAGGTGAGTTGCTCAATACGATGCCATTGGAGATCGATCCTGCGGTGATTGGAATGGCGAAGGATGGATCCATTTTTGTGGCGGGTGAAGGCCAGCTCGTGAAGTTGGATGCCAATGGCAAAGTGCTGGCAACGGCCGCATCACCCGTGTCCAAGGTGCCGGTGGTGATCACCAAGGAGATCGAGGAGATGCTCAAGCAGTCGGGCCGACCGGTGAAGGAACAACTGGAGAGCATGAAAGCGACGCTGGAACGGCGGCGTGGCGAGGTGACGGGCCTGGCGATAACGGGACAGGATGTGTTCATCACGGTACCGACGCCGAACGAGTTCACCTTCCAAGTTTATCGCTTCGACCAGACGTTGACGAACCCGAAGCTGGTGGTGGAAAAGTTGCGTGGTTGCTGCGGCCAGATGGATTTGCAGGCGCATGACGGGAAGATATGGATCCCGCAC
>JAJNBN010000473.1 GCA_021156225.1 Verrucomicrobiota bacterium
CCATTACGGCATGGCGCTCCTCAAAGTGCAGAACTTCCCCGCAGCCAGCGGTCACTTCGCCACGGCCGTGGAATTGAATCCGGCCAATTCCGAGGCCCGCATGAACCTCGGCAACCTCCTCTATCTCGCCGGTAAACCGGACGAATCCATCGAGCAATTTCGTCAAGTCCTCCGCCTCAAACCGGATCACGACGGGGCACGGAACAATCTGGGGCTTATCTTGATGGGACAGGGGCGATTGGCCGAGGCAGAGGCTAGTTTCCGGCAAGCCTTGCAGCTCCGGCCAAACAGTAACGAGGCTCGTTTCAATCTGGGCCGCACCTTGGTGCGCGCCGGGAGGGTGGAGGAAGGAGCGATGGAGTGGATGAAGGCAACGCAACTGGCTCCCAATTCTACGGAAGCCCTCACTCATCTGACGTGGCTGTTGGCCACTCACCCGGAAGCGCGTTATCGAAAAGGCGCAGAAGCGGTGAAGCTGGGACAGCGGCTTTTGCAGATCACGGGACCTGATGATCTGATCGCCCTCGACACTTTGGCCGCCGCTCAGGCAGAGTCCGGCCAGTTCACCGAAGCGGTCCAAGTTCTTAAACGCGCGCTTGAACTGTCGCGAGCTGCCGGAGATACCCGCATGCAGGAAATCTTGGGAACGCACTTGAAGAGCTACGAACAGGGCAAGCCCTGGCGGCAAGCCCCTTAACAATGAAGTCTGAGAAGACAATGGCTGTTGTCGCGAATTCGCCAGTCAAACGGCTTACCCCACTGATGCTGTTTCTGCTGACGCTGCTGCTCTTCTCTTCTGTCCGGCGCAATGAATTCATAAATTACGACGACCCCATTTACATCACCGAGAGTCCTCTCGTGTTGAACGGCTTGAATTGGGCGGGTGTGAAAGCTGCCTTTACCGGTCACCACGCGTTCATGTGGCACCCGCTCACCACGCTCACTCATCAACTAGATGTAACCTTATTCGGCCTGGATGCCGGAGCGCATCAGATGATGAATGTCGTTTATCATAGCCTTTGCGCTGCCTTGCTCTTCATCTTGCTTCGGTCCATGACCGGTTCCTACTGGCGCGCTTTGATCGTCGTCGCCTTGTTTGCCTGGCACCCTCTGCGCGTGGAATCTGTCGCTTGGGTATCGGAGCGCAAAGATACCATGTATGGGCTTTTCTGGATCCTCACCTTGCTCTCCTACGTCCGCTACGCGACCCGGCCCAATGGTAAAAACTATGCGCTGGTGTGCTTCACTTTCGCGTTAGGTATTCTGACGAAACCCACCATCGTCACCCTGCCCTGCACCTTGTTGCTGCTGGATATATGGCCGTTGAAACGTCTGCCCATTGATGCATTCGATGGAAAGGAAGCCTGGAAAAAGCATTGGCCGGTCGCGCGAAAACTCTTCATTGAGAAACTGCCTTTGTTTGCACTCTCGGGTTTGCTGGCCGTTCTGACGTGGAAGATGCAGAGCTTGGGCGGCATTATCCGCACCACCGGCCAGCTTGGCATGATCGAACGCCTCAGCAATGCCGTCATCAGTTACATCCGCTATCTGGGCAAGCTTGTCTGGCCGCAAGACTCAGCCGTGGGAACTCGTCGGTTGGTGCTGGTTCCTCGGCGTTTTGTTTCCCGTGATCGGTATCGTCCAATCAGGAGGCCAGTCGATGGCAGATCGTTACACCTATGTCGCGTGCATCGGCATTCTCATCGCCGTGATCTGGACGGGCGAACAGATTTCGCAACGGAAAGGCTGGAAAAATCTCGGTTTGATTCTGACCGTCTTGTTGCCGCTGCTCTGCTACATTTCGCTCACCCGCACCCAACTTGCCTATTGGCGCAACAGCGAAACGCTCTTCCGTCATGTGCTGGCCGCTTCACCCGGAAATGTTGTCGGCTATGACAACCTCGGCAGCGCGCTCATCGCCCAAGGTAAAATGCAGGAAGCGGTGGAAGTGATCTCCGAAGGTCTCAAAGCACACCCTGGGCGCACCTTTCTGCATAACAATCTGGGACTCGCCTATCGGGCCTTGGGCCAGCCCCAAGCTGCGATCGAGCAGTATCGCCTGGCCTTGAGATCAAACCCTGATTTCGCCACCGCCCACAGTAATCTCGGCAACATCTTGCGCGAGATTGGCGACCTGAACGGCGCCATCCGGGAGCTTCAGGAAGCTCTCCGTCTGGAACCCGCTGATGCGGAAGCGATGAATAATCTGGCGTTGGCCTTTGAAGAAGCCGGGCGCAAAGAGGACGCTCTGCGTTGGTATCAAGCTGCCCTCGCCACCAATCCCTTCAACGTGGAAGCACACGTGAATATGGGCACTCTCCTGTTAGACTTGGGAAGGAGGGAAGAAGCCCTCGCAGTCTGCCAGCGCGCCGTCGCTTAGAAACCCGACTTCATCGAAGCCAACATGGCTTTGCTCTACGCATTGACAGGTTCAGGCAAACTTTCGGAAGCGCGGCAGTTGGCACCCCGAGTCCGGCAGCTCGCCCAGACGCAGAATCGAGCGGACATCCTGCAACTGCTCGAAGCGGAAATAATCCGTGCGGGACTGAATAAATGAACTCAGTTCAACGCCGTCATTGTCACGTCAGCAACTCGCGCAGCAAAACGGAAAGTTCCGGGTGACGATAGGAATAGCCGCTTTTCAAGAGCTGTTGCGGCATCACCCGCTGGCTGGCGAGCAGTATCGCTTCCGCCATTTCACCGAACGCCAGTTTCACCGCAAACGCAGGAACGGGTACCAGCGTAGGCCGCCCTAAAGCGTGGCCCAAGGCTTGTGCAAAATCTTTATTCTTCACCGGCTCCGGACTCACGACGTTAACTGGTCCTTCCAGATCTGTGTGCGTGAGCGCATGCATGATAACACCCAAGGCGTCGTCTAACGCAACCCAACTGATATACTGCTCGCCGCCGCCCACGGGACCACCCATGCCAGCTTTGAATGGAGGGACCATTTTGGCCAGCGCCCCTCCTTGTTTGGCGAGGATGACGCCAAAGCGCAAATGAACCACGCGGATGCCTGCTTCTTTTGCCGTGTGAGTCGCGCCTTCCCATGACAGGCAGACCTCCGCCAGAAAGTCGGTGCCGTGTGAGCTTTCCTCGGTTAACCATTCTGCCCCGCGATCGCCGTAAATGCCAACGGCAGAAGCGGAGATAAAAACCTTTGGCCGCGGACGCAACCGCGCCACCGTATCCGACAGCAAACGTGTGCTCATGACTCGGCTGTCACGAATGCTTGCTTTCTTCTCCTTGGTCCAGCGCCCCTCGGCAAGATTGTCGCCCGCCAGATGAATGACAGCATCGATACCGCTCAATTTCGAGGCATCGAGGCGATCGCTCAACGGATCCCAATCGACCGAGTTGGGCTCTCCCGCCGTCCCACCCCTGACCAAACGAACCACTTCATGCCCCGCTTGGCGCAAGGCCGGCACCAACTCGCTACCAACCATGCCGCTGGCGCCGCTCACCAAGATTTTCATAGGAGCAACATCCGCCAGTTTTGGCGTTAGAGCAAGACCGTCACTCGTGGAACCTAGGCTATTCGTAACGCAAGGCCTGGATCGGGTCCAAGCGGGACGCCTTGAAGGCCGGGAACAACCCGGCGCAAATGCCCGTCGCGGCGCTGAAAGCCACCGCAATCATCATGATATCCTTGGTGATGACCGGTGAATTCGCCGTCGGTGATAGAATCGTCACTATCTCGACCAAACCGTAGGAAGCACCAATTCCCGCCAAGCCACCGA
>JAJNBN010000474.1 GCA_021156225.1 Verrucomicrobiota bacterium
GCCAAGAAATTGGCCACCAGCCCGAATGCCAAAGTGCAGGAGCTTACGAAAAACCTTTCGCTCATCTTTGGCAGTTCCACAGCGTTGGCGGATTTGCGCGAGCAGTTGAAGAATACGTCCACACCTCCGGCCGCTCGTGTCGCTGCGCTGCAAGCGCTGATCGCTGCCAAGGATACGGAACTAGAGAAGTTGCTGCCCGCTTACCTGAACGATCCTGCATTGCGCGGTGCTGCCATCAAAGCCGCCGGCGGTTTCAATGATGCCGCTATCTCACGAGTGCTCATCCAAAGTTACGGGACCTTCACTGCGGCGGAGAAGCGCGATGCGCTCATCGCTCTGGCTTCGCGTGTGACCTTCGCGAAAGACATGCTCTCTGCTGTGGAACAAAACCGTATCGACCGCAAAGACCTTTCGGCGGACATCGTGCGGCAATTGCGTGATCTCAATCAGGCGGATATCTCCAAGCAGGTGGAGAAAGTGTGGGGCAGCATCCGCGTCTCTCCAGCGGAGAAGGTCCAGCAGATCGCCAAGTTCAAGAAGTTCGTGCAAGCGCCGGGCCGTCGCGATGACCCGATGAACGGCCGTGCCATCTACGCCCGCACCTGCCAGCAATGCCACACGCTTTACGGTGAAGGCGGCAAGATCGGCCCGGATATCACGGGCTCCAATCGCGGGGACATCGACTACATCCTCCACAACATCCTCGATCCGAATGCGGAGATTCCCTTGGACTATAAGACGTCCACGGTGGAGATGAAGGATGACCGCGTCATCACCGGCATCATCAAGCAGCAGACGGAGCAGGTGGTCACCATCGCCAGTGCGAATGAAACGCTTTCCCTGCCGCGCAAGGACATCACCACCATCCGCCCCAGCGAACTCTCCATGATGCCCGAAGGATTGGTGGAGCAGTTGAGCGAAAACGATGTGCGCGATCTAATCGCTTATCTCGCCACCAAAGGCCAGGTGCCGATGCTCGCGACGAAAGACAACCTCGACCTGTTCTTCAATGGCAAGAATCTCGACGCCTGGTCTGGTGCGAAAGGGAATTGGAAAGTGGAGAATGGTGAACTCATCGGTACGAGCCCTGCCTTGAAGAGGAACGAATGGCTGGTGGCTCCGCTCGCAGTGGGAGATTTCCGTCTCATCGTGGAAGTGAAGCTCGCTCCGGACGCAGGCAATAGCGGTATCCAGTTCCGCAGCGAGGCGTTACCTGATGGCGAGGTGAAAGGCTATCAGGCGGACATCGGCGTGGGTTGGTGGGGCAGGCTTTACGAAGAGCATGGCCGCGCCCTGCTGTGGAAGGACAACGTTGACCAGCATGTGAAGAAAGATGACTGGAATACTTACGAGATCGTGGCGATCGGCAGCCACATCAAAACGGCCGTCAACGGCCAGGCCAGCGTGGACTTGGAAGATACCGCCGGCAAGCGGCAAGGCATCATCGCCTTCCAATTGCATTCAGGAAACGTTCCATTCGAGATCCGTCTGCGTAAGTTCCAACTGGAGCTGAATCCCAAGGCGGAACTGAAGACGGTGAAGGCGCGTTAAGCCGCTGAATCGCTAAAAAGTTAAAAGGGTTGAATCGTGCAAACGATTCAACCCTTTCATATTTTAATCGTTCAACGAATTCAGTTATTCACCACGCTCACCTTGGCCTTGAACTGTTCCAGGGTGAGTTTGCCTTGGGCTAAGGCATCGATGTCGCCTTTCTTCGCGCGCAATACCAGCGAAGTGGTGCGGCTCAGTTGCGTGCGGAAACGTTCCAGCGGCGAGCCTTCAGTCGCTCCCTCAGCGGGTTGCCCCGCCGGGGGACGCATGCCTAATGACGGTGAGCCGGACAAGATTATAGCCACGGTCTGATCGGTTTTCAGATGACGTAGATTGGAAGCATCACGCAGCAGACCCAGCAGAGATTCCTTGAGGGCTGACACTTTGGCCGCATCATACTGCATCGGTCCGGAGCGCTGATCGCGACCGCCTTCGCTGCCGCGATCGCCATAAAGCTCCTGCCGGGCGCGTTCCCATTGATTCCCTCGCGGTCCGGGTTGAGTTGCGGGTTTCTCCGTGTTGGCTGGGCCATTCAATACGTGCGGCGTGCGCAAGCTGAGGAGGACCCCGTAATCATCCAGATATGTGGCGCGACTGTCGCTGGTGAGCACCGAGGGGATGCCGCGAATATTATTCAACTCATCGCCGGAACTGCCCAAGTCCTTTTCGATGTTGCGCTCGATCAGATGGAGCATCGTCGTCATGTCCTCTTCCACTTCCTGCTGCACTTGGGCTTCCGCTCCGGGTGCGACGATGAGGATGCGTCCGGCCATGCGCATCATCAGGCTGCCGGAGCCGGGGCGTCCCTGGTAACCACTCCCTGCGCCACCCGCACCGCCGCCTTCGGCGGGGCGGTTGCCATCCGGAGGGCCGGGACGTTCACCGGGCCGATCGGGTCTGGGTGCTTGCGGAGCACGCGGAGCTTGTGGTGCCTCCGGGGCCTGCGGTCCTTTGGGCCGTTGGGGACGGTCGCCTTGGAATTCACGGGGCGCCTGATCTTTCTCCTGTGCGGAGAGCATCAGCGCCTGGAAGCAGCAGCCCCAGCCGATGGCAGCGGCCGTCACACTACAAAGTAAAACACGATTCTTCATAAACGTCCTTAGATCATTTTTCCCATCCGACCTGTGCGGTGAAGCGTTCGTTGCCGGGAGCGGGAGCGGTCTGGGCGGACATCGCGAGACTCTCCATGTCATAACGCAGCGAGGCCACATCGGCCAGGCGTTGGGCTTCCATCTGCCGCAACGTCTGCACCAGTTGTTGCTGGTCATCCACACGTTGCTTGGCCTGCGCGGCATTGAACTCGGCGAGGTTCTGTTGCATCTGCTGTTTCAATTCAGCAGTCACCTCGGCGCGGACCTGCGCTTGGAGCGCGGCGACATCCACCTTCGGCGCGGTCATCTGGCTGAGCGCGAAACCAAAGCCCAGCATGAGCATGGCGGCGGCGGCCCAACGGATCGCGGGCATCCAGCGGAAGGCAGGGGCTTCCTTCACGGCGGGCTGCCAGGTATCGAGCGAGGTCATCGTCTTCTGCCAGCCTTGCACCTGGGTGCGGCATTCCGGGCACGCGGCGAGATGAGCGGAGAGTTTCGCGCGTTCATTCGCAGGGGCCTCGTTGTAGAGGTAATCCATCCATTCTTCTTGTGTCGGATGTTTCATAAGCCTGTTCAAATTTTAAGTCACACTCACGTCGTTCTTCAAAAGTCGTTCCATCTGTCCCAACGCTTCCACCATGCGGGACTTCACGGTGCCTTCCGGGATGTCGAGCACATCGGCGATCTCGCGGAACTTCAGCCCTTCATAATGCCGGAGCACGAGCACTGTGCGATATGTCTCCGGCAGGCGGACCAAAGCCCGTCGGACCATCTCTGCGCGTTCACCCGCTTCGGCCTGATCGGCCGGGCCACTGACATCCGCAATCGGTTCCACGATAGCTTCGCCTTCTTCATTCTCCAGGGCGGTCTCACCGCGCCGTTTGATACGGCGCTGTTCGTCGTAGCAGAGGTTCAACGCGATGCGCCAAAGCCAGGTGGAGAACTTCGCATCAGCCTGATACAACTGCCGTTTCTCAAAGACCCGCACGAACGCTTCCTGGGTGAGGTCCTGGCCTTTGTGAAGATCACCCGTCATCCGCACGCACAGATTTCGGATAGGCGATTCCCACCGCCGCACGAGCTGGGCAAAGGCATCT
>JAJNBN010000475.1 GCA_021156225.1 Verrucomicrobiota bacterium
GACCTCATCGAGCTCGGTGTAGTTCTTCACGCCGTGCAGACGCAGACCGTAGGCGATGTTCTCGTAGATGGATTTGGGGAACGGATTGGATTTCTGGAACACCATGCCCACCAGTTTACGCAGCTCGATGACGTCCACATCCGAACCATAGATATCGTGACTCGCGATGGTGATCTGGCCCGTAATCTTCACGTTGTCGATCAGGTCGTTCATGCGATTGAAACAGCGCAGGAACGTGGACTTGCCACAACCGGAAGGACCGATAAACGCAGTGACTTCCTTCTCACGGATGGTGAGGGTGAGTTCCTTGAGGGCCTTCGATGGGCCGTAGTAGAGGCTCAGGTTCTTCGCCTCGATGAGCGCCGGGGCCGGCGCAGCAGAAGTGTCGGCGCGGGAACTGGCACCGACTTCGACGGTCAGCTTGGGAGTGGAAATTTCAGCCATAAGCGACAAATCAATGACCTAGCAGCCGCATCTTCCGGCGCATCTGCGCGCGGACGAGGATGGCTACGATGTTCAAGGCAAAGGTTAAAATCAATAGCGCCAGCACGGTGGCGTAAAGGATGGGTCGGGTTTGCTCAATGTTCGGCGATTGCGTGCAAAGAATGAACACATGATAACCCAAATCCATGAACTGATCGGTGAGCGCGTGCGGATAATCCTTCATGGAATAAGCCGCACCGGTGAACAGGATGGGGGCAACCTCCCCGGCCGCCCGGCTTACGGAAAGAATACCACCCGTAAGAATACCGGGGAGGGCTTGCGGCAACACGATCTTCATGATCGTCTCCAGCTTGGTGGCACCCAGAGCCAGGCTGGCTTCACGAAGACCTTGCGGAATCGCCTTCAAGGATTCTTCCGTGGCGACGATGACGACCGGGAGGGTCATGACGGCAAGCGTCATGGAGGCCCAGAGAATTGCGGGTTTTCCCCACAATGGCTCCGGCGACTTCAGGATGTTCTCATCGATACCAGTGCCAACGAAAGCGATAAAGAAACCCAAGCCAAACAGACCGAAAACGATAGAAGGAACGCCCGCGAGGTTATTCACAGCTCCACGGATAATCCGGGTCCAGATGGAAGTGTTGTGGGCATACTCGGTCAGATAGATCGCGGTGATGACGCCAATCGGGATCACGAAGATGGTCATCAAGATGACGCGAATGGAGGTGCCAACGATCATGGGCAGCACGCCCGCCGTATCGACATTGAACATTTCCTTGTCCGCGCCCGCAGTAAGGAAGCGCCAGGAAAGGCCGGGCGCGCCGTGGATGGTGATATTGAGCAGGATGACGGCGAGTATCGCGAGGATCAGCAAGGTGGCCAGACCGGTCAGCCCGCTGAAGAAAAAGGACCAGAAATCAAAGCTCCGGGCTTTGAAATCTTTACCCTCCTGCGGTGGGGTAAACTTAAGCATCGGGGTCTGCGTATCCATATCAGCGCTTGCCCTCCAGCTTGTGCTTAAGCTTATGAATGATCAGATCACCAGCGAGGTTCGAAAGGAAAGTCACCACGAAGAGGATGGTGCCCAGCATGAAAAGAATCCGGTAGTGATGCCCACCGAAAACGGCCTCGGCCAGTTCCGCCGCAATGGTGGCCGTCATGGTGCGGGTAGAATCGAAAAAACTCCAGGAGACGATGCTCGCATTACCACTGGCGAGAAGGACGATCATGGTCTCACCAATCGCACGACCAAAACCAAGGACCACGGCGGCAAACACACCCGGCAAGGCCGCGGGCAAGACGATCTGCCAGGCGGCCTGCCAACGCGACGAACCCAAGGCCAAGGCAGCCTGCGTGTAGCTGCGCGGCACACTGGTGAGCGCATCTTCCGCGATGGAAAACACCACGGGGATGATGGCCAGGCCCAAGGCAATACCGGCCACAAAGGCATTCAGGCGCGATTCATAATTGAATACCGCCTTGAAAACGGTGGCCATCACGATGAGAGCGAAGAAGCCCATGACCACGGAAGGGATGCCGGCCAGAAGTTCGATGGTCGGTTTGAGCCATTCTTTCAATTTCGGGCTCGCCATCTGCGAAACATAAATGGCCGCGCCCAAGGAAACGGGGACCGCAAAGAGCAAGGCTACGATCGTCGTCTTCAAACTGCCGATGATCAAGGGGATGATATTGTATTTATGGATCTGGGAGATGGGCTGCCAGATATATTCCGGTTTTTCATAGCCGGTCCACTGGTAGGGCAGCAGGAGATAGGTCCACGAGGCGGTGTTGATGCCGGCGTCCTTGTCGGTGGGCGATTCCTTCTCACTTTCCAAGCGGACTTCCATCAAAATCTTGATCGTCTCCTTGTCCATCGCCTTGAACTCCGAAGGTGTCACGGCGAGGTATTCGATCAACTCGGCGTCACTCATCGTATCCATTTTTTCCACCGGCACCGCCTTGATGGCGGCCGTGCTGTCGGTCTGGCCAAGGAAAACGGGCAAGGCCTCACGCAGCACAAAAATGAAAATCAAAAAAACCATCAGGATGGCCGACAGGGAAACGAGGAAGATGAACTTCTCCGCCAGCCACTCCATGGGCCGTGCCTTATGGCCACGATGCAGGCCCATCCAGCCGACCGACCGCTTCGAATCTGTTGTATTTGTGGCCATGATACTAAATGGAGGACGGGGCAGATGCAAACCGACCGCTGTTTTCGGTGGTCTGACACCCACCCCGTTTATCGCAGGGACCTAACTAGCCTAAGCTTTTTACGGGAACAATCTTAATTACTCCGCAGGTTCTTGGGCAGCGGGAAGTAGCCGATATCTTTGACCACTTTCTGGCCTTCATCGCTGCGGATCCAAGTAAGATACGCGGCCACTTCACCCTTATCGAGGTTCGGGTTCACGTAGATGTAGAGATAGCGCCAGATGGGATAAGTTCCCTTCACGACATTCTCTTCCGTGGGCTCGACGGCCGGGCTGGAAGCATCTGCTTTGATCGAGAGGTGCTTGGCACCTTCACCGTAAGCGGCGCCACCGTAACCGATGGCCTTCGGTTCCTTGGCCACCGATTGCAACACGGCGGCGGTGCCAGGCATGGTTTGAGCGCTGGAGGCGAAGTCTTTGCCCTTCAGCACGTTTTCTTTGAAGAACTCGTAGGTGCCGGAACTGTTCTCGCGGCTGACCAGCGCGATCGGCTCGTCATTTCCGCCAACTTCTTTCCAGTTCTTGATCTTGCCGGTGAAGATCTCTTCCAATTGCAACACCGTGAGTTCCTTCACCGGGTTCTTGGCGTTCACATAGATGGAGAGACCGTCGAGGCAGACCTTGTATTCGGTCGGGCGCTTGCTGAAAGCTTTCACACAAGCTTCAATTTCCTTGCTCTTGATCTTGCGGGAGGCATTGCAGAGATCTGTGGTCTTGTTCTGCAGGGCGGCGAAGCCGGTGCCCGTGCCCCCACCGGTGACCTGGATGGCCGTGCCGGGAGTCTTGGCCATATAGACCTCCGCCCATTTCTGGGCAAGGATGACGAGGGTATCAGAACCCTTGGCCGTGATATTGCCTGCCTGAGCGGCAGGAGCGAAGGCGGCCAGCATGGCGGCCAGAGCGATGATCAGATTTTTCTTCAACATACAACTGATGGGGTTAGTAATTTTGCTATTGGGCGATTGATTGAATTTTAGAATTTCCACACGGCATCCACTTGGAGACGTTGGGCATTGCTGTCCGTTCCAGCGGGGCTCTCATGGATATTCTCCGTCATCCACAGCGTGACAAAGAGGGTGAGCG
>JAJNBN010000023.1 GCA_021156225.1 Verrucomicrobiota bacterium
GCTGCGCAACGCCGCTTCATTCAACCGCGCCACGCTCTCCTCCGTACCCGTGCCGTCAAAGCCATACCCGCTCGGCCCGAACAACGTCCGCCGCATCAACGAACTGCAGCTCTGCAACAGATGATCCCGGCGCGACCGGATCGCCGCCACTTGCATGTCCCGCTCACGTTCCAGCGCATCCGCCGGAAACGCCGGGTGCAACATCACGTCCGTCATCACGTCCATGCCCAGATCGAAATCACTGCTCAACGTCTCCACCGAGATGCCGAAGCTGTTGTTCCCGCCGTAGGCATCGATGCTGCCGCCCACCGACTCGATCTCTTCCGCGATCTGGTCCGCCGTGCGCTTCTGCGTGCCTTGCATCAACATCCGCGCCAGCAATTGCGTCACGCCATTGTTCTCCTCCGTCTCCGCCAGCACGCCGCCTTGGAACACCGCGCGAAACTCCACGAACGGCAGGCGATGATCTTCCTTCACCAGCAGCTTCATCCCGTTCGACAGCTCAAATTTCTGGATCGCACCCGTCTGGATGGCTTGCGCCGCCTTGCTCGCCTTCGGCGCGAAACCCGTCGGCACCAGCGAATAAATCGTGCGGCTCTCCGTCGTGAGATACTGCTTCGCCACCCGTTGCAGGTCCGCTGGCGATGCCTTGCGCACCGCGTCCAGATAACGCTCCGAGAAATTCAGGTCATTCGCCGCGAGCCAACTGCCGCCGAGATCTTGCGCCTGGCCCTGCATCGTCTTGCGCGTCGCCAGTGTTGCTGCCGTGAATTGCTTCACCGCCTTCGCGAACTCCGCTTCCGTGATGCCCTTTTCCTTCACCAGCTCGAGCTGCTCCAGCACCGCTGCCTGTGCCTTCTCCAGCTTCTCGCCTTCGCACACGATGCTCATGCCGAAGAGCCCCGGCGCGCCCGGACTATACGTCCACGCATCCACATGATTCACCACCGCCTGCTTCTGCCGCACCTCGCGATACAACCGCGAACTGCGTCCCGCACCCAGCACCGTGCCCAGCACATCCAGCAACGGCACATCCACATGCCGCAGATCCGGGATATGCCAGCTCATGTGCGAATGCACCAGCTCCACTGTCGCCTCTTCCGTGATGATCCGTTCCGCGATCTGCCGCGGCTCCACCGGCAACACGAAGTCCGCCAACGGCCGCGCCTTGGAATTCGCCCACGCCGTCTTGATCTGCTCCACCACTTCCGCCGCGTTCACATCACCCACCACCACATAGAAGACATTGTTCGGCGCGTAACGCTCGTGGTAATAGCCGCGAATGTCTTCCGGCTTCAATTCATTGAAAATGTCCAGATACCCGATGATCGGGTAACGGTACGGGCTCCGCGTATAAGCCGTCTCGAACAGCCTGCGCCCTGAGCGCCGACCCGGATCATCCTGCCCCATATCCATCTCCCGGCGGATCACATCCAGCTCCTTCGCCAAGTCATCCGGCGGCAGGGACGCGTTCTGCATGATGTCGCACAGGATATCGATCGCCACCTTCCCGCCCGTGTTCGGCACATTGATCCAGTACACCGTGCGATCAAACGACGTGTAGGCGTTCATGTAACCGCCCGCCTCCTGCACCTCTTGATCGATCCGGCTGCCAGTGCGCGACGTCGTGCCCTTAAACAACATATGCTCAAGCACATGCGAAAGCCCCGCACCCATCCAGCGCCCCTCATGGATGCTCCCCGTCTTCGTCCACGCCTGCGCGGAAACCACCGGCGCGCTGTGATCCTCCCGCACGATGATCGTCAGCCCGTTTGGCAACGTCGTCAGCTCCACCCCCGGCGGCATCGCCGGGATGGTTGTTGCTGCCGCTCCGCCCGCCCCATTCGTCTTTCCCGCTTCAGTCGTAATCATGCTCACAAATTATCCAGTTAGAATTGCCCCTCACCGCCCAGAAAGCAAACCCCATCAATCGTGCTCGTCCTCGCACTAAGTTGGTAGGGCGACGCTGTCCTCAGCGCGCCGCCCCCTTACCCAGCCGAGGGACGAGGCTCTGCCTCCCCATTTCGTTGCTTCCTGCCGTCCTCGCCCTCCCGATTTCTTCATTCTCCCTTCTTCATTCTTCATTTTCTGCCTCCACCTTACCCAAGTCACTAGGACATCCGCTGTCCTAGGTCCATTTTACCCTGAAAATATTTTTGATCCGCAACAATCTGAAAATGAACGAGTTAGAATAAAACCACTCCTTGCAGACCAAAAATCTGAAAAATAATCGCGCCCATTAGCGAAATTTTCACCCCGGCTCCAGTCGGGGCGCGTCACGTCTCCCATTCGGTTTGTTTGGCGTCTTTTAGCGGGCTACCCCCGGGCGCGATTTCAAACGGGTGAAACCTGGGGCTGTGACTCAAAGCAAGCGACCCATGCCACCGGCTTCTAGCCGACCGTCCGCGCCCTCCGCCCTAACCACACCCTTGGAAATCCACCTCGGCACTTGTACATAAGTGCCGAGGGTTTCTACTAATTCCCTCCTTTGGACCCAAGCAGCCAGCCAACCTCCACGATCACCCGCTTTGAATCCCACCCAGCTCCACGGCCGTGATTAAATTCGGGTGAGCTTTGGTGAGCCGCGACGAAGCTCGCGACACGTGCTGCCGGATTCCAGCCGGCAGTAAGTTGCCGTCCGCCGTAGCTCCAAACGCCTCCCTCACCCGCTCTTGATCCCCACCGGCTCCCACCTGTCCCTTCCACATTGCCAAATCTTTCCGCGTCTTCGTTTTTGAGCTTTGAACTTTGATCTTTGAGCTTCAAACTTCCCTCCACCAATGAGCCTCGACGCCCCAAAGCAAAAGCGCCGCCGGCTCATCCTCCTTTCCAGCATCATCCTACTCGCCCTCATCTGCTGGGCTTACTTCGCTCCTTCTGAACTGGACCGTTACAAAGCCCAACTCATCGCCCAAGGCGAAATCCTCGACCTCGATAAGCTCGCCCCCAAACGCACGGGCAACGAACCCGATGGCGACGCCCCTCTGCTGGCCGCGCAACAACAGATCACCAACGGCTTTACTCTCCGCAGCGGCCGGTTTGCATTCGAGCATACTGACCGGGGCATCCAATACCTCCAATGGCATAACCTCGGTGGCAGCACCAATCCTCCCAACTGGACAAATGCCGTCGCCGAGATCAACAGCAGAAAAGACGATTTCCTGCTGCTACACCAGTTGCTCAAGGATCCGCCCAAGGAAAAAGGCGGCGATTACCGTGATTTTCTTAACTACAAATATGCCGACCCTCAACTGCGTGGACGCATAGCAGATCATGTGCATCACGCCACAATCCTGAGTGCTTACACGGGTGATGGCGACATGACCTTTACCAACCTGACGACTTTGCTCAGTCTGGCACAACTCCATCGCAAAGAATGGGAAATCCGCAATCAAAGCGACCGCTGCCTTATGACCATGGATATTTGGGAGGACCTCAACTACTGCCTCAATCTGCGCCTATGGGGCGAACTTCAATTAGCCGATCTTCAGGTCAAAATCGAATCCCTCTCACTTGTTACCAATACTATTCACGCATTAATCATGGAACGCGCCCGTGTGTCAGCCTTGTTTGCTATGGCACGACGAGATCCCGAGGCATTCATCACCGATAGTTTCACCCAGCCCATGTCTTCCCGAGATAAGTTTAGAACCACCTACTGGCGCCATTTGGACATCGCCAATGATGAGTTCGATCATCTCAACCTTAGCCAAGTGAGGCTGAATATTTTTCGTGAACAGCTAAGTTCGCCAGCTTGGGCGGGTGCTATCAAACCTCTTTGGAATCTGCATGATAAAGCCCGGCACTCCACTGTAACTTGGTGGACCGATAATAAGTTTACCCTTACGGAAATGTGTTTTCACGATATCGGAAATGCTAGCACACTCGCCTACGCCGAAACCCGCCGCCAGCAAGCCATCACCGTCCTCGCCCTCGAACGCTACCGCCTCAAACACGCCCGCTACCCGGACACCTTGACCCAACTCATTCCCGACCACCTCGCCAATCTCCCTCAAGACCCCATGGACGGCCGTCCCATGCGCTACCGTCTCAATCCCGACGCCACCTTCACCCTCTGGTCTTCCGGCTTCGATGGCAAAGACAACGGCGGTGACCCCACAGTGCCAGCGCACCAAAACCGCCGTTTTCCCACAGGCGCTCTTGATCTCACCTGGCCCCGCATTGATCCCGCCGACCTCCCGCCCAAGCCCTGATCATCCTTAGCTTCCTTTGCGCCCTTCTGTTAAACTCCCCTTTCCGCGTATTCTGTGTGTATTCCGTGGTTTATCCTCGGCGTTCTTCCCCCTTCCCCATCTGCGTTTATCTGCGCCCATCTGCGGTTACTTTAGCCCCTTCATCTTCTCCGCATACCGCTTCCCGAACTCCCGTAGCGACTCCGAATCGAAATGCACCACATCCCCCTTGTGCTTGAGCCCGTCTGACTCCACCACCGCACAATGCGGCACCAGCTTTGGCAGCGACGCGATCTGCTCATTCACCACCGGCCAGTAAGATGGCTTGCCATCCTTATCCGCCTTCGCCAGGAACAATCCCAGCTTGCCCGCCACAAACGGCACCTCCGGCGCATTCAGGTCCGCGCGCCAGTCCTTCACCGCCTGCGCCAATCGCTCCGCATAATTCTTCGCCGTCGCCTCACTGCCGGAATCTCCCTCACCCTGATGCCAAAGAATCCCCTTCAACGTCCCGTCCTTCATCGCCGCCTTCGCCCGCACCAAGGCGTCTTTATACAAATCCCCGCCTTTCTGCCAACGTGACAGCGGCGTCCCACCCACCGCACACGGAATCAATCCGATCGTCACCTCCGGATTCGCCTCCGCCATCACGCGCCCAAACGTAGAACCCAGCCCCACGCCCGCAATGGTCGGCTTGTCGAAATGCAGCGGATCGATCGCTGGCGCCCACGTATTCGTCTTCGTGAACATCAGCACCCGCGGATGCGGCACCTTGTCCGTCTCCTCCACCTTCCCGCGCCCCGCCATGTTCGACTGCCCGATCAGCAGATACAGATGCACCTTCTCCTTGGCTGGAAGTTTCACCTCATCCACCGCAAACAAAGCACCGGCACCAGAAAACAAAACAAGTCCGCTCAGAAAAAAAGCACGCAAGGAAATCATGCGAAACAACTAGAACAGAGCAGCCCCAGAAGCAAGCCTAGTGGAGCGTGCCCGTCTCGGGCACAGCAACGTCCATAAGCAATGCTAGCCCACGAATAACCTAGCGACTCCCAAACGCGAAACGACGACTTCTTGGGGATTTCCCCATTTCACAATTCAGCGTTCTGACTATACAGTTACCCTGAACGTCACAATTTTGAACTGTCCAAAGCCGCCGTTCCATGGACTCTTTATCCCAAGCAATGAACGTTTCTATTCTTAGCCAGCGTGCACGTGTCTTGTCAGCCGCCATCTTGGGCATGGGACTTAGTCTTGGCCCCATCATGTCCACAATGGCCGCGGAGAAACCCCGCGCCATTTCCGGCATCTATCCGCATCTCGCCTATTTCAACAACGAAGGCGAATGCGGCACCGGTGCCGTCGTTCCCTGGGCCGACCGTTTGTGGGTCATTACCTACGCCCCTCATCAGCCCAAAGGTTCTTCCGACAAGCTTTACGAGATTGATCGCGATCTGAATATGACCGTGCGCCCAGAAAGCATCGGTGGCACACCCGCGAACCGTTTCATCCACAAGGAATCCGAGCAGCTCTTCATCGGGCCATACGTGATCGATGAGAAAGGCCAGGTCCGCACCATACCCTACACCGAGATGTTCGGCCGCCACACCGGCAACGCCCGTCATCTCACCGACCCCGCGAACAAGATCTACTACGCCACCATGGAAGAAGGCTTCTACGAAGTGGACGTGAAGACGCTCGGTGTGAAGATGCTCTACGCGGATGAACAGCTCAAAGATGCTGCGGCGCCCAAAGCTGATTTCCCCGGTTATCACGGCAAGGGCCTCTACTCCGGCCAAGGCCGCCTCATCTACGCGAACAATGGTGAGCACGGCCCCAAAGCCCTGGTCGATCCTTCCATTCCCTCCGGCGTACTCGCGGAATGGAACGGCAAAGACTGGCAAATCGTCCGCCGCAACCAGTTCACCGAGGTCACGGGCCCCGGCGGCATCTATGGGAATGACCGTCCTGAAAAAGATCCCGTTTGGGCCGTCGGCTGGGATTACCGCTCGCTCATCCTCATGTTACTGGACAAGGGCCAGTGGCACGCCTACCGCCTGCCCAAGGGCAGTCACAGCTACGATGGCGCGCACGGCTGGAACACCGAATGGCCGCGCATCCGCGATATCGGCGAAGGCGATCTCCTCATGACCATGCACGGCACCTTTTGGAAGTTCCCGAAAGATTTCAGCTTCGAAGATTCCGAAGGCATAAGCCCGCGTTCCAATTATCTGAAAGTCATCGGTGACTTCACCGAATGGCGCGGCAAAGTTGTCTTCGGCTGCGACGACACCGCCAAGAATGAATTCCTCAACAAGCGCAAAGCGAAAGGCGAACTCGCCGGCCCCGGCCAATCGCAATCCAACCTCTGGTTCGTGGAACCTGACCAGATTGATGAATTCGGCGCTGCTCTCGGCCGTGGCGCCGTTTGGTATGACGAAGCAGTGAAAGCGAACACCCCTTCCGACGCCTTCCTCTTCTCCGGTTACGAACAACGTGGCGTGCACCTCACCCACGATAACGACAAACCCGTCACCTTCACCTTCGAGATCGATCGCAAAGGCCGTGGCGAATGGAAGGGTCTTTGCATGATCGAGGTTCCCGCCAAAGGCTATCGCTGGTTGGAGTTTTCCCCGAAAGACAAAGGCGCGTGGGTCCGCGTGAAAGTCGATCGCGATTGCACCAAGACCACCGCTCTTTTCAACTACAGCAACAAGGACAAGCGCAGCAACGAAGCCAGCGATATCTTCAAAGGCATCGCCACCGTTAAGGACAAGCAAGTCTCCGGCGGTGTCATCCGCGCCCGCGCTGAGAACCTCCGCACGCTGAATTTTGCCGCCTTGCGCGCCGAGCACGGCACCGCCACCGATGCAGGCTACTTCGAGATGGGCGCTGACCTCAAACTCAAGAAGGTGGACGACACCATAGCACAAGAGTGGCTCAAGAAAAACGTCGCCATCCCCCACGGCATGTTCCAGGTGGACGAAGCCTCCGTCATCTTCACCGATGACAAGGGTAACCGTTGGCGCCTGCCGAAAGGTGACCCCGCCTTCGATCAGCCCGGTGCTCTCGGCGATGAACGCATCGACCGCGAAGTCTGCACCGAGCGCGATCTGTTCAATTGCCACGGCACCTTCTACGAACTGCCCGCTGAGAACGCCGGTGGCTTCGCCAAAATCCGCCCCGTCACCACGCATAATCGCCGCATCAAGGATTACACCTCCTATCGCGGCCTGCTCATCATGACCGGCATCAGCGATGGCGCTCCGAAAAACTCCGAACACATCATCCGCTCCGAAGACGGCAAGGTCGCCCTCTGGGCTGGTGGCGTGGATGACCTTTGGAAATTCGGCAAAGCCCGCGGCAATGGCGGCCCATGGAAAGACACCAGCGTGGAAGCCAACAACCCGTCCGACGCCTATCTCATGACTGGCTACGATAAGAAGTCCGTCTTCTTCCAGCACGATGCGAAGGATGCAGTGAAAGTCCGCATCGAGGTGGACATCACTGGCACCGGCCTCTGGCGCACGTATCAAGTGGTGGAAGTTCCCGCCAAGACCACCATGACCCATCAGTTCCCCGATGCCCTGCAAGCCTACTGGGTACGCGTCGTAGCTGATAAGAACTGCAAAGCCACCGCCCAGTTCCGCTACGAATAGCTGGTGGCACCCACCGGCCAATCTAAACACCACTTCCATCGCCCTCTTCCTCATCAGGAAGAGGGCGTTTTCTTTCCCTCACTTTTCACGCCTTTTGCGAGAAACCAATCTCTGGGCGCAGTCGCACATTGCCCCTCGAAATACCAATGAGTTGGGGAAGCAGAGTAAAGCCCCATCCCCCTCTCTTCCAACAAAAGCCTGTCCAAATACCCGTCTTCGGGACTAATACTTCACAACCACATGAACCGCCGCACATTTTTAGCCAGCACTTTGGCCTCCGCCGTCGTCGCCAGCACGTCCGCTTCCTTTGCCGCCGATAAGAAACGCGCCCCGCGCATTTTGCTGCGTTCCTCCTGGCAGGTCGTGAACATCGGCGACATCGCTCACACGCCAGGCGTGCTCACGCTCATCGAGAAATATATTCCTGAGGCAGAAGTGATCCTCTGGCCCTCTGGGGACATCACCCCCGAAGTGATCGCCATGGAGCACAAACGCTTTCCGAAATTGAAGTTTGTAAAGGGCGGCATCAATCCCGATGGCACCACCAAGGTCAAAGCACTGGAGGAAGCCATCGAATGGTGCGATTTCATCCTCCACGGCTCCGGTCCCTCCATGGTGGCCTACAAAGACGTGGCCGCAGTTTTTAAACGCACCGGCAAACCTTTCGGCGTCTATGGCATCACGTATGGCGGCAGTTCGAAGGAACAGCAAGAGTTGATGGGCAAAGCGAAGTTCCTCTACTTCCGCGACACCATCTCGCTCGCCACAGCGAAGTCTGAAGGCATCAACTGCCCCATCATGGAGTTCGGCCCCGATGGCGCCTTCGCCGTCGATCTGCGCGATGACGCACCCGCTGCTGCGTTCCTGAAAGCGAACGGGCTCGAAGAAAAAAAATTCCTCTGCTGCCTCGCGCGTTACCGCTACACGCCTTACTGGCTCATCAAGGAAGGCCGCACGAAAGACGCGAAACGTGATGCCCGCAACCAGGAGATGCGCGAGCATGACATCAAACCCTTGCGCGACGCCGTCATCGCCGTGGTGCGCCAGACCGATCACAAAGTTCTTCTCTGCCCCGAAGACGCCACGCAGATGACCATCACGAAAGAGGACATCTACGACAAGCTGCCCGAGGACGTGAAGAAGCGCGTCGTCTGGCGCGAGAAATTCTGGCTCACCGATGAAGCCCTCAGCACCTATCTGAAATCCTCAGGCATCTTCGGCCTGGAGATGCACTCGCCCATCATGTGCATCGGCAACGGCATCCCCGCCATCGTCTGCCGTTTCGAGGAACAGACCACCAAAGGTTTCATGTGGCGCGACATCGGCCTCGGCGACTGGCTCTTCGACATGGATAAACCCGATGAAGTCGCCAAACTCACGGACACTATCCTCAGCCTCGTAAAAGACCCGAAAGGTGCGAAAGCCAAAGTGGCCAAGGCTGCGAAAGTGGTGGAAGAGCGCCAGCGCATCACTATGGGCGTGGTGAAGAGCAATCTGCCGGCTTGAAATCAATCATCTCCATTTTCCATTCTATGAAGTTATTCACCCTACTCAGCGCCATCGCTGTACTCTGTCTGCCCGCCAGTCACAATTTGCAGGCCGCACCAGGAAACGCGGAAGTTATCACTAAAACTCCCAACCTCGTCGCCTTCTGGACCTTCGGGGAAGAAGCTGGCCAACCCCGCGTCTCCACCGGCACGAAAGGGAAGCTCCCCATGAAGGAAATCGGGGGACCAATCGCTCGCGTGGAGGGCGGACCTTTCTCCGGCTACGCCGCCGACCTCAACGGGAAACAGTATTTCTCCATCCCCTACGCTGAGACCGGCGAACTGAATATCAGTGGGCCTCAGGCACAAGTAAGCATGTTCGCCGTGGTGCGTATCGAGAATCTCAAGCAGAGCCGCACCATCGCGGGCATGTGGAGCGAGGGCAAGGGCGCGAACGACGACACCGGCACGCGCCAGTATTCCCTGCTCATGAACATGCCCACCTATGGCGGCCCGAACAAACTCGTCCCGCACATCTCCAGCGAAGGCGGCGTGACGCGTCGCGCCGATGGCACCGCCTTCCCCTGGTGCGCCGACTACGCCGCCACCAAAAGCGAAGTGCCCACCAATCAATGGTGCACGCTCGCCTTCACCTACGATGGCAAATACATCCGCGCCTACATCAATGGCGTGCTGGACAAGATGGAACTCGACCCCGTTAAGCACAAACGCAACGACCCTTACTTCACCAAGGAAGGCCCGGACGGCAAAGACCGCGGCATGAATCCGTATTACCACGGTCGCGGCATCTTCCGTTACGATCCGGAGAAGCATAAGGACCGCATCGGCGGCGCAGACTTCACCGTGGGCGCCCGCTATGCGGTAGGCTCCATGTTCAAGGAAGCGACCATCGGCAAGTTCGGCGGACTCGCCGTCTTCAACCGCGCGCTGACGGATGATGAGATGAAAAAACTCCACGCCGCCGCGAACATCAGCGCGTTGAAATAGCTTCAAAGTGGTAGGGCCCGCAGTCCTCTGCGGGCCGCCGTCGAAGCCAAAGATAATCACTAGTCAAAAGCCCTGATTACGACTACTGCGTGCGCAATAAAAATTACTCAGACCTGCCGCCTACAAAACGCAGTTGCCCCGTCAACGGTCGGCTGAGGACAGCCAACCCTACCAAAATTACCTCTATCACATCATGAACCGCCGCCAGTTCCTCCAAACCTCCGGTATCATCACTGCGGGTGCCTTGCTCGCCGATGACACTCACGCTCTTTCGGTGGTTGCCCAAGTGCCATATACTTACGACGTCATCGTCTACAGCGCTGTCCCTTGCGGTATTGCCGCAGCAATTCATGCGGCGCGCGAAGGTGCCAAGGTATTGCTAATCGAGCAGACGAAACACGTCGGTGGCCTGAGCACCAGCGGTATCAACACAGCGGAGAGCGAGCACATGCTCAAGTGGACCATCGGCGGTTTTGCCGATGAGTTTTACCGTCGTTTGGGCAAGCATTACGAAGACACGAAAGATCAGCAGTCGAAGCTGAAAGAAGGAGACCGCCTAAACACGGCGTATTTCTTTGAGTCCAGTGTGGCTGAGAAGGTGTATCTGGACATGCTGAATGAGGCGAAGGTCGAACTGGTTTACGGTATCCAGGTCGAAAAGGTGGTGAAAACTGGCACCAAAATCACATCCATCACGATGAGCAACGGGCTCAGCCTTTCTGCCAAAGTCTTCATCGACGCCAGCTACGAGGGCGACCTCATGTCCCGTGCCGGCGTGAAATACGCCATCGGCCGCGAGAGCAAAGCCGAGTTCGGCGAGGAGGCCGCCGGCATCCGTTTCGACAAGACCCCGCGCAAGGCTACTACGGTCGATGCCCAAGGCAACCTGCTTCCCGGCATCAGCGCGTGGGCGAAAGACTTGAAGGAAGGCGATGCCCATCGCTCACCGATGAATTACAACTTCCGCCTCTGCTTCGCCAAGGATAAGAACCTGCAAGTGCCCATCCCTGCGCCGAAGCACTACGATCGCAAACGCTATCAGTTGCTCGAGAATTGGTTCACTGAGAAGACGGCGAAGAAAGAGGCGGTGAAGCTCACCGACATCCTCGACTTCTACGCACGCCGCAATGGCAAGTATGAGGTGAACAACAAGCAGGCGGCTATCTTCTCCATCGGCCATTTCGGCGGCCAGTTCGAGTATTCCGATGCGGATTACGCGAAGCGCGAGAAGATCATCGAAGATCACTGGGATTACACCCTCGGCCTGCTGCACTTCCTCGCGAATGAGGAAAGCGTGCCGGAGAATGTCCGCACGGAGATGAGGTCATGGGGCTTGCACAAAGAAGAGTTCAAGGACAACGGTAACCTGCCCTATCAGCTCTACGTGCGCGAAGCCCGTCGCATGCGTGGTGAACACATCGTCACGCAGATGGATGTGCAGGAAAACCGTCGCAAGCCGGACAGCATCGGCCTCAGCAGTCATTTCATCGACAGCCACCATGTGCAGCGCGTGGCGCTATCACCGACCGAGTTCGTGAATGAAGGCCGCATCTGGCGCGTGAGTCGCGCCTATCAGATGCCCTACCGCGCCTTCACGCCGAAGAAAGCCGAGTGCGAGAACCTTCTCGTGCCCGGAGCCGCGAGCTTCACTCATGTCGCCTTCTGCTCTTATCGCCTGGAAAGCGTCTGGATGATCGCCGGGCACGCTTGCGGTGTCGCCGCAGCCATGGCGGCTAAAGCGAAACAGACCGTTCACAATGTGGATGTGCCGAAGCTGCAAGAAAAACTCCGCGCACAAAAACAGGTGGTGGATTTCATCCCCGACCAGCCGGAGTTCTGGTATGACGTGAATAAAACGCCGAACGGGCCGCCGGAGTTTTAGCCCGCAGCGCGGACGAGGCTGAACCGCTCCCCGCAGCATCATGTTTCGCCGCCACCGCCAGTCTGGCGCCGAAATACCCCTTGCCCGCTTAGGCCCGACCTGTTTGCATCAGACTGTTGGAAATCAGGCATCGCGCCTGGCAACCCTCCAACACGTCCGTCCATATGATAACTCAATCTTCGGTCTGGCATCGGGGCCTGTGGCTGTTCGCGCTGGCATTTTCCTGCTTCTCCATGACACCTGCGGCCTCCGCCCAAGGCACCACGGCTTTCACTTATCAAGGGCAGTTACGCGATGGCGGCACGAACGCCAACGGCAACTACTCGCTCACCTTCAAGCTCCGCGATGCCGCGACCGCCGGCAATCAGGTCGGCCCGACGGTGAACCTGGCCAGCCAGTTCATCACCAACGGCCAGTTCAATGCCTCCCTCGATTTCGGCTCCGTCTTTGACGGCTCAGCGCGCTGGCTGGAGATCACCGTGGAGGGCAATGTCCTCTCCCCCCGCACCTTGCTCGTGCCCACACCTTACGCCCTGCATGCAGCGAAGGCGGGCAGTGTCTCCAACCCCACCTTTCTCGGCACCACGGGCAACACGCCTTTGGATCTCTACGTGAACAATATCCGCGCCTTGCGTCTGGAACCCAACGCCACCAGCCCGAATTTTATCGGCGGCTATCTGGGCAATGTCGTGACTAATGGATTCATTGGTTCAACCATCGTGGGTGGCGGGGCCGGTCTGGATGAAGAGGATGGACTGCCTGCATCCAACACCATTGGAGCAGATTTCGCGTTCATCGGCGGGGGCGCTCGAAACACCGTCACCGGCCCTGGTGGTGTGATCGCTGGCGGTTTTGGGAATCTGGTGAGTGACGATTCCTCCGTGATTGTCGGGGGTGAGGGCAATACGGTAACCGGTGATGCGTCCTTTATTGGTGCCGGTTCCCATAATTTGGTCAGGGGTAATTCTGCAGTGGTGACGGGGGGGAAAGATAACCTGGCGACTTCTAACGGTGCCTTCATCGGTGGCGGCCAGTCCAATACGGTCGCCGGCTTTTTCGCGGTAGTAGGGGGCGGTTCCGGAAATACCGCCAACAATAGCTACGGAACAGTAGTAGGCGGTTTGGGAAATCTGGCCACGTCCCAGAGCGCGTTTATCGGCGGTGGCGTGTCCAATAAAGTCACGGGCTTTTATGGAACCGTTTCCGGGGGAGAGGCAAACTTGGCGACCGACTATTTTGGCTTCATCGGCGGCGGGCAATCCAATCAGGCGAGTGGTTTTTCGGCCACGGTGGCGGGTGGCACTTTTAATGCCGCGCTCAACCACGCAGCTGCGATTGGCGGTGGCAAAAGCAATCTGGTCAGCGGTGACTTCTCCACGATAGCAGGTGGACAGAACAACACCGTGCTTTCAGACAGAAGCTTC
>JAJNBN010000476.1 GCA_021156225.1 Verrucomicrobiota bacterium
GCTCTCCGCCTGCAACCGCGGCTTCGGATCAAACGTATCCACCTGCGACGGCCCGCCATCCATGTAGAGAAAAATGACATTCTTCGCGCGCGCCTTAAAATGTGGTGCCAATGCCCCACCCGCCGTGCCTGAATTCGCTCCCGCCCCAAACGCCTTATCACCCAGCAATGCCGTTAACGCCATCATGCCAAAGCCATTCGCACAACGCGCCAGCATCTCGCGCCGCGTCATCGCCCCCGCCATATATCTTCCACAATGCGCCATAAACTCTTTTCAGTTACCCGTCATCTGTCCCCATCGTGCTCTCATTTTTCATCCCGCGTTATCACTACGCTCGCTATAACACGTACAACTAAACAAAATTCACTTTTCACGCCCTCACCCTGCCATCTTTTCTCTAATACCGTTAGC
This sequence comes from Verrucomicrobiota bacterium, assembly GCA_021156225.1. Classification (GTDB taxonomy): domain Bacteria; phylum Verrucomicrobiota; class Verrucomicrobiia; order Limisphaerales; family JAEYXS01; genus JAEYXS01. The sequence goes on from JAJNBN010000476.1 coordinate 412, forward strand.
CCTACATCGGCTATATCGCCTACATCGTCACAAAATTCCAAAAATCTCTTCCCCTACTGGCCCGCCGGTGCAACCGGCTTAATTGACGAATACAAATTCCTTCACATTGAACACCACATGACACAGATCCTCCCACACCCGCACATCCTTCTGCCACGCCTCCCCACTCAATCCATACTCACCCGCCTGCACCTTTAAAAACTCCACCGCCTTTCGCAACTCTTCCGCCGAAGCACTCCTCCCAAACGCTGTTCGATAAATCTTCTCGATCCGCTGCTCAGTCGTGACCTCTTCCTTCAACAACCGCTCCGCCCACACCTTCGCCTGCTGCACCACGAACGGATCATTCATCATGATCAACGCCTGCGCCGGCACATTGGATACCGTCCGCCTGCCTACTGTCGTCGCCGCATTCGGCGCATCAAACGCCTGCATCATCGGTGAAAGAAAATTCCGTCGCACCTCCACGTAGACGCTCCGCCGCCCATCCCCATCCAATGGACCGCTCTTGCCCGGACGCCCCCGCCCATCCATGAACTCCGTCAAATGAATCGCCACTGAAGGCCCAAACATTTTCGTATCCAATCTTCCCGATACCGCCAGCACCGCATCTCGGATCGTCTCACCCTCCAGCCGTTTCACGTTCATGCGATGCCACCACTCGTTGTTCGGATCTTTCCCTTCCGCGATGGCATCATCCGGTTGCGACGCCATCTGATACGTCCTCGACAACACAATTCCTCTCACCAGCTTCTTTACCGACCACCCACCCGTCGTTCGAAAATCCTCCGCCAGCCAGTCCAGCAATTCCGGATGCGACGGCACCTGCCCCAACACGCCGAAGTTATCCACCGTGGGCACAATTCCCCGCCCCATCAGATGATGCCACACCTTGTTCACCATCACCCGCGCCAGCAGCGGATTCCCTTGCGAAGTCCAATCCTCCGCCAATTGCCTACGTCCACTGCCACCTTCATAAACCGCACTGATTCCCCCGCCCAACGCCTCCAGATTCCGCCGCTTCACCACCTCGCCCAAGCGCCGTGGACTCCCGCGCAAAAAAACTTTCTCATCATACGGAGTCCCCTCCGTCAGCGCCGGGATGGTCACCACATCGGCAATCTTCGCCTCCACATCCGCATGTTGCTTGAGCAACTCTACCAAGACCGCATCCCCACCCGCATTCCAATCGATGAGCCGATTGCTCACCAGCCAGTTGAGCAACCCGTTCTGTTCCGCCGTCATCGTGCCCTGCTTCAACCAATCAGCCAGCGTCCCCTCCAGCTTCTTCACCAGCGCCGCCACCTCCGCCAGGCTCGAACGCGCCCCGAGCAACACCTTCCGGTCCGCACTCTGCGCTTTCAGTTCGCGCGCATCCGCGAACACCACGCGCTCCAGTGCCAGCCACGCCTCCGGGCTGTAGCCGCTTGGCTTGTAGGTATCCGCCGGATCAGGTGCCGTGCGGTCCATCAGCTCCAGATACGCCCGATGCCCCTTCCACATGGTCACATCCACGGCCACCCAGCGCGGTTCGGGCGAGTTGATCGGCTGCTTGAGCTGCCCATAGATGGGATTGCGGATGATCGTGAACCCGTCCACCACAATATTGATCCGGGCATCCGCCCCCGCCGCCAGCAGATGGATGAAATTCTTCTCGATGACAAACGCCGGTGACCGCAACGCCCCCTGCAACCGCCTCGACTCCGCCGCACTGTTGAATGCCGATGGCGCGACCAGCCGCTCAATCACTTTCCCCTCTGACGTGCCTGGCACAAAACCCAATCCCTTGCCGCTACGATTCGCGAACGCCGCTCCATCCGCCAGCCATCCCTCGGGCAACGAGGCCACCGCCCGCATGAACTCCACCTCGCCATCACTCAACTTGCTTTCGCCATCGGTCATGCCCGCCTGTAACGCCGCCACCCAGCGTTTCAGTGTCTCCGTCTCCAGTCCCCGGCTCGCCGCCAGCACCATCACCGCGTCCTCATTCGTCACCGGCTGATTATTTTGGTCAAAGAAACTTTCGCGATCCGAGAAAACGATGTGATCCACCCCCACATTTCCCCAGCTTCCCTTCACCGAATCCTCGATCTCGATCCGCGCCTCCTTGCCCGCCAGGTCAGCCACGTCAAACCGCGCCGGGCTCATCTCGTTCGAGTTCTTCCCGCTCACCGTCCGCACCGGTTTGCCGTCCACCAGCAGGTTCACGCACGTCTTGCCCGCATGCGCGCCACCGCCCACCAGGAAATGGATGAATTTCTTCTGCACCGTGAAGGCCGGACTCACCATCCGCCCTGTCAGCTTGTCATTCCGCGATACCTCGCCCCCCAGCTTCGCGTTGTGCGAATTCACAAACCCGCGCCCCACCGCCTTCACATTCCCTTGATAGCTCCCGATGTCCTGCTGCGTCACCGGCGCATCACCAAAACCGTCACCCGTCACTGTCCACCCCGCGAAGTCCGCCCCTTCAAAATCCGCGAACACCACCGCCTCACCGCCCTGCTGGCTCGCTGGCAGTTTCCCCGCCATCACGTCCGCTGCACCTTGCACATACGCGGCGAACTGCCTTGCCTCCGGCTTCACCGTCTCCGCCAAACGTGCCTTGATCTGCTCCTGGATTCGTCCCAACTCCTTCGCTTTAACCACTGCTTCGCGCGTATCGGAAATGTCCGCCAGCCGATACCGCGAACTCTCGATGATCCCATACAGCGAGTAATAATCCTCATCCGAAATGGCATCAAACTTATGGTCATGACACCGCGCACACGACACCGTCATGCCGAGAAACGTCTTACTGATGACATCAATCTGGTTATCGATCAGTTCCGCCTGCTCCAACCGCACATCCACCGGCGAATGCTTCTGCTGTGGCAACCAGAACGAAGTCGTGCCAATGATGGATTCATTGAACCCATCCGCCGGATTGATCCGCGGCTGCTTCAGCAAATCACCCGCCAGATGCTCCTTCACGAACTGGCTGTACGGCACATCCCCATTGAATGCCCGGATCACATAGTCCCGGTACCGCCACGCATTGTGGATGGCATAATCGAACTCATGCCCCATCGTCTCCGCATACCGCACCATGTCCAGCCAGTGCCGCCCCCAGCGTTCGCCAAAGTGCGGCGACGCCAACAACTCATCCACCAGCTTCTCCACCGCCTTCGGTGAAGTGTCCCTCACAAACGCCTCCACCTGCTCCGGTGTGGGTGGCAAACCCAACAGATCAAAATACAACCGCCGCACCAACGTCCGCTTCTCCGCCGCTGGTGCTGGCTTCAATCCTTCCGCCTCCAGCTTCGCTAAAATAAACCGATCCAT
>JAJNBN010000024.1 GCA_021156225.1 Verrucomicrobiota bacterium
GGATTGCGGAGTGATCCGGTGGCGCGCCCGTCCTCGGGCACAGCAAGGTGAAATGCTTCAGACGACTTTGCAAAAGGTTGTGGCTGAAGAGAAGAACTCCGTGCGTGCAGCTTTACGCCAAGGGTGAACCGCTTTTGCTTATGGATGTTGCTGTGCCCGACGACGGGCACGCCCTATTTCACTCTTCCGCCATCGCCACGAAACGCAATTCACCCCAACCCACTTCATTCGCGCCGTAACCCGCCTTCTCGACTTCTCGGAACAATTCTGCGAATGGCGCGAAGTGCAGCTTACCGGTGAGCGCCGAGGCGGCGAACTGCGGGCGGGCGATGAATTCTCCTTTGATCCGCGCTGCCTCGAACCCCGCATCCTGCAACAGCTCCAGCCAGATCTCCGCTGTGTGATACGGCCACAGCTTCTCCGCCGCGAGATCCATGAAGCGCTGGCTCTCCGGCGAATTATCACGCAGACACGGGATGATGCCCACCAGGCGCCCCGCCGGATTCAGATGAGCCTGAGCCAGCGGGATCAAGGCTTCGGCGGGCATAAGCTCGCTCAACGGCCCGGCCAGCAGGATTCCATCATAGTCGTGTTCAAGCGCCGTCGGTGTGTTCAGCATCGCCGCTTGCAAGAGCGGCAGGGCCATCCCGGGATCGGACCAATCACACCACGCCACACCCGCCAACGCCTGCTCGGCGAACTGCGCCTGCGCCGCCAAATCCTCCGGCGTCCAGCGAAACGCCTGGTCATGACCATACGTTTGCAAGAACTCGACCGTGGCTGGTGAAAACATCTGCATGACGGGGGACAACGTGGAGTTTAGGCAGCTTGCTGGCAAGTTTCCCGTTGCTGTTCAAATAGTCTTCACTGAACATTTCGTCAGCCAAGCAATCTAATCACCCGATGCAAAAAGAAGCGATCACCGCCATATTCGATCAGCAAGCGGCAACGTATGACCAGAAATGGAGGGAGCTGGCTCCGATCAATAATGCGTTGCATCTGCTCACCAGCGCGGTGCTGCTGAATCTTCCTGCCTCGGCGAGCATACTTTGTGTCGGCGCAGGAACCGGCACAGAGATACTTTATCTCGCCAAGAAATTTCCTACCTGGACCTTCACGGCGGTGGAACCATCCGTGCCCATGCTCGATGTTTTCCGTCGTCGTGCTGAGGAAGCCGGCATCTCTGCCCGCTGCACCTTACACGCGGATTATCTGGATTCATTGCCGCCGGGTGGATTGTTTGATGCCGCCACATCCTTTCTAGTCTCGCAATTCATCCTGGACCGCACTGAACGCGCGAACTTCTTCCAAACCATCGCCGAGCGGTTGCGTCCGGGCGGCATCTTGGTGAGCGCCGATCTGGCGGGCGACCTGAACGCGCCGGATTGCCGGGATCTGCTGAAAGTCTGGTTCACACTCATGAAAGGCAACGGTGTTGCACCAGAGGAAGTGGAGAAAATGCGCGAGGCTTACACGCACCATGTCGCCGTCCTGCCACCGCAGACTGTCCGCGAGATCATCATGCGCGGCGGCTTTGAACTGCCAGTGCTTTTCTTTCAGACAGGATTGATTCATGCTTGGTATGCGAAACGAGCGGAGAAACAAGATTTTGAAGCAGGGGAGTCTAGATGAAGAAAAACTTAATTTTTATCCTAAATATCTTAGGGGCATGTCTGCTCTCACTAGCTTGTGGATGTAAACGTGATGAAGTTAAGGGCTTGGCATCAGGAGATGTTGGGATAGTCGGTTTCTGGACGCGAGATGGTGGAGATTATCCTTTAACCAACGAATACCGCAGCGATGGAACGCTTGTGCAACATATAAACGGAAAGGCAGCAACACCCACACCTTATCGTATCCAAGGCGATTTATTGATCGTCTCAGTTGCTCAAGACGATGGTCGGATATTTGAATTTACGAACCAGTTTACGCTGGTCGGGGAAGAACTAACTTTCTTTGATTCACCACCCGATAGGAGTGATAAACGAGTTTTTAAACGGGATCGGAAACGATAGGAAGGGAGCGTCCATGCTATGCACCAAACAGATAGAATACCTTTTAGGTGTACGAGCTTCGGATACCCATCCGCTCGACGTTCTCGGATATGGCCATACTTCAGAGGGAGCTCGGCGTTTTCGAACCGAGCAACCTGACTTCGTGCCTCAGTTGATTGCTCATGTGCAAAGTGTTTTGGCGAAGGAAGGCATTTTCCCTAAAGGCACGGCTCTGGATGACCTGAGACATACCACAATCATAAGAAGCGAAGGTGAGATGTTCGTCGTCAGCTGTCTGGAAGAAGCGGGTGTTGGGAGGTATGAACGGATTTCTACAAGTCCCATGCCAGAAGGTGCAGCACTTCATGAGTATATCCGCCGAGTGGCGAACCCTGACTATGTCAGACTGCCAAAGCGATTGGGGAATTAAGCCTTAACGAGCAGGCATTTATCGTGCGAATACCGAACAGGACTGGGCACTCGACACCCCGCCCCCCAGAGCCTATTGTCCCGCGCAATGTCTGATGGTTCTTTAGTTATCGCGGGCCGCACGTTTCGGTCCCGCCTGATCCTCGGCACGGGCAAGTTTTCCTCGCCCGAGGCCATGCGTGATGCCTTGGCCGCGAGCGGCACCGAGATGGTCACCGTGGCCCTGCGCCGCGCCGACCTGAGCGGCAAGGGCGATCCCTTTGCCAACATCCTCGATTTCATCGATCCCAAGAAATATCTCCTGCTGCCGAACACCAGTGGTGCGATGAATGCGGAAGAGGCCGTGCGCCTCGCCCGTCTGGCCGTCGCGGCCGGTCTGCCCAAGTGGGTGAAGCTGGAGATCCATCCCGACCCGCGCTATCTGCTGCCCGACCCGATCGAGACCTTGAAGGCTGCGGAGATTTTGGTGAAGGAAGGTTTTGTCGTGTTGCCCTACATCAATGCCGATCCTGTGCTGGCCAAGCGCCTGCAGGAAGTCGGCACGGCCACGGTCATGCCGCTGGGCTCGCCGATCGGTTCGAATCGCGGCATCCAAACGCGTGACCAGATCCGCATCATCATCGAGCAGGCCACCGTGCCCGTCGTGATCGATGCCGGCATCGGCGCTCCAAGTCACGCCGCGGAAGCGATGGAGCTCGGTGCGGATGCCGTGCTGGTGAATACGGCCATCGCCGTGGCCAGTGATCCGAACCGCATGGGCATCGCCTTCAAGCAGGCCGTGGAAGCGGGCCGCACCGCGTATGAGATCGGCCTTGCGGCACAGTTGAATACTGCGAGCGCGACCAGTCCTTTGACCGCTTTCCTCGATTGAGACTATTTCCATGAAAACGCTCAGCCCCAAACGTCTCCGGCAAATCCTCGCTGCTGCCGCGCAGACCCGCGTGCTGGTCATCGGCGATGTGATGCTGGACCAGTTCATCTGGGGCCGCGTGACACGTATTTCCCCCGAAGCGCCGGTGCCGGTGGTGGAATTTGAGCGCGAGAGTTTCATGCCCGGCGGCGCGGCGAACGTCGCCCGCAATCTTACTGCTTTAGGAGCCCACGCTGAACAGTTCGGCACGGTGGGCAGTGATGATGCCGCGAAAACCCTCAAGTCCCTGCTCAAGGCCGAGCGCGTGGAGACCAAAGGGTTGCTGGCCCTGCCCGGCCGCATGACGACGCGCAAAGTCCGCCTCGTCGCGCACCAGCAGCAAATCGCGCGCGTGGACCGCGAGAGCCGTGGTGATATCGATGCGAAGCTGGAGCAACGCGTCCTCACGGCAGTGGATACCCGTCTCCCGGAAGTGGATGCCATCATCGTGGGTGACTACGGCAAGGGCGTGGTGACCCAAGGTTTGCTCGATGGCCTGAAGGCGCGCTGCCATGCCCGTGGCATCTGGCTGAGCCTGGACCCGAAGCCCACGCATCATCTCGATCTGACTAAGCTTTCCCTCATCACGCCGAACCGCAAAGAAGCCTTCGAACTTGCCGGTCTGCGGGATGGCAGCCGCTGTGCGAACCCGCTGGAAGACGCCACGCTGATGGAGGTCACCAACCGGCTGCTCACCACGTTGCAACCCGCGTTACTCCTCATCACGCTGGGTGATCAGGGCATGCTCCTCTGTCAGCGCAGCCATGCGCCATATCATATTCCCACAGTCGCGCAGGAAGTTTTCGATGTATCCGGCGCAGGTGATACCGTCATCGCATCGTTCACTCTCGCGGTCGCCGCAGGCGCGTCTCCCGTGGAGGCCGCGATATTTTCCAATCACGCTGCCGGTGTGGTCGTGGGCAAGGTCGGCACGGCGACCGTGTCGCCCGACGAACTTAAGGCGAGTTTCAAACTCAAGAAGTAACCGAAGATGAAACGCGCTGTATTTCTGGACCGCGATGGCACGATCAATATCGAGAAGAAGTATCTCTCGAAGCCCGAACAACTGGTCCTCTTTCCCGGTGCCGAGGCCGCGATGAAACGCCTGCAGGATGCGGGTTACTTGCTCCTTATCGTCACCAACCAATCCGGCATCGGTCGCGGTTACTACACCGAGGCGGACATGCACAAGGTGCACGAGCGTCTCCTGGAGATGTTTCAGCCGTACGGACTGAAGATCGCGAAGATCTATTACGCCCCGGAATCGCCCGAAGACCCGAGTCGTGGCCGCAAACCTTCGCCCGCCTTTCTCCACGATGCGCGGGATGAATTTGGCATCGATTTGGCGCAGAGCTATATGATCGGCGATAAGCTCATCGATCTCCAATGCGGTTGGAATGCCGGCGTAAAGAAATCCATCCTCGTCCGCACCGGCTATGGCGCCGAGTGGGAACGCGATGAGCCTGAGCTGGTGAAACAGGCGTGGGTCGTGGATTCGTTGGAAGAAGCGGCGGAGAAGATTCTTAAAGCGTGAGATTGTGTTCCAACACGAGCCTTGAAAATCGGCCCGGCCAGCTTACCTTAATGCTGACATGTCAATGACGTTGGACCAACTCACGACGGAAGCCTTGGCCCTGACGGGAAAGGAACGTGGCATTTTGATGGACCGTCTGGTTGAGAGTCTGGAGCACCAACTCGATCCTGAGATCGAGAAACTCTGGTTGGTGGAAGCACGCCGTAGGCTGGAGGAGCTACAGTCAGGAAAAGTGCAAGCCATTCCGGCCGACGATGTCTTTAGAGAACTGCTTTCTTCCTGATGAAAGTAGGGTTTCACCCAGAGGCCCGGCAGGAATTAGGGCATTCGTTCAGGGATTACCGGTCGATACGGCCTGAATTAGGTTATCAATTTGCAGTCCAAGTCCAAAGGGCCATCGCCCGGATCGCAGAAAATCCCCCGTGGTTTCTTGAGGTTGAACCCGGCATCAGACGTTGTCTGGTGAAACAATTCCCTTATGCGTTGCTATTCAATATCACCGGCGAAAGCGTTCTGATCTTGGCCGTGATGCACTGCAGCCGAGAGCCGGGTTATTGGAGGCATAGGTTATGAAGCACATCAACCGCATGACATTTTCCCTTTTCACAAAGCGGGCAAGTAGCCGGCTGTTGGTTGGAGCCTTGGGTGCCTGGCTTTGTGCCGGTTGCGCCAGCCCCCCTCCCCACGGCGTGCCGATCCCGGTTCAAGCCTCAGCCACAGCCAGCGTCACCAAGCCGACCGGCAAACCCACTCCCAAGAATTTCAAGGTCGGCGAGCATGGCACTCTGGCTTTTGATCTACCCGGCGGCTGGAGTTACAAGACGTACCGAACTAATCCCTTGATCCCCGCCGCCTTCCGTCTGGATGCACCGGACAAATCCGCGGCCATGCTGGTCAGTGTTTCGTGGGACGGCATCGGCACCAGCCAGGAAGCTCCGGATGAACAACTGCTGGAGCGCAAGCTGCGGAACCAGGCGGAGAAACGCATCCGCAATTCCGTGGAAAAATCGGTGGTGCTGAAAACCGTGCTGCTGACGGATGGCTACGCCCAATACGCACAGTTCACCGAAGCCATGTGGACGAACGCCGAGGTGCCCAAGGGAAATTATCGCTACGTCACAGATGGTGCCTTCCGCTGTGGCAACCTGTGGGGCAGTTTCACCGTTTATTCACAGGACAAGACCGGCGAATCTTTTCGACCCGCACTGGCCATTGTGCAATCCTTGCACAAACTCGACCGTTAAGCATGAACATCGTTGGCATTCTTCCCGCCCGTTACGCTTCCACCCGGTTTCCGGGTAAACCGCTGAAGCTGATCGCGGGCAAGCCCTTGATCCAGCACGTGGTGGAACAATGCCGCCGGGCGACAACGCTCAGCGAAGTCATCGTGGCCACCGATGACGAACGCATCCGCGCTGCTGTCGCACCGTATTGCCGCGTAGAGATGACCTCCGAACATCATCCCAGCGGATCAGATCGCATCGCGGAAGTGGCGGGCCGTCTGAACTGCGATGCGGTGGTGAACATCCAGGGCGATGAACCCCTCATTGATCCGCACGTGATCGATCTGGTGGCGCAAGCGCTCATCACCTCGGAGATGTCCACTGCCGCCACACCCATCAAACTGTTGGAAGACTACGACAATCCCAACGTGGTGAAAGTAGTGGTCGATGCTTCCGATCGCGCGCTCTATTTCTCCCGCCGCACGATCCCCTATCTGCGCGATGCCGCGAGCAAGCCTGCCGCTGAGCAATTGAAAGCGTTTCCGTTCCTGAAACATCTGGGCATCTACGGTTATCTGCGCACAACGTTGCTGAATCTGGTGCAGCACCCGGTTTCTTCGCTGGAACAGGCGGAGAAGCTGGAGCAATTGCGCGCGCTGGAGAACGGCATCCATATCCACGTCTGCCGCGTGGACTATGAAAGCATCGGCGTGGATACGCCGGAAGATGTGGCACGGGTGGAAGCGATTTTGGCCGCCAGTAAGAAAGCCTGATCGTGAAGAGATCGAACCCCAGACAGCCCGTCCTCTCGGTGCAGGGACTCACCATCGTTCGCAATGCCCAGCGCATTTTGGATGACGTTTCATGGACGGTGAAACCCGGCGAGCATTGGGTCATCCTCGGCGCGAACGGCTCGGGCAAGACCTCCTTGCTCAGTTCGCTGGCGGGTTATATGCCGCCGACGTCGGGCGAGATGGCGGTGTTCAACCGTGTCTATGGTGAAACTGATTGGCGCGAATTGCGACGCCGCATCGGCCTCGTCAGTTCCTCCATCCGCCAGATGATGGCCGAGACGGAGACCGGTTTGGAAACCGTGGCGAGCGGCAAGTATGCGATGATCGATTTCTGGGGACCGGTGAAACGTGCGGACAAGGTGCGTGCCTTGGAAATCCTCAAGCAAGTGGAGTGCGAATATCTCGCCAAACGTCCGTGGCTGTATCTTTCCCAGGGCGAACGCCAGCGCGTCCTGATCGGCCGCGCGATGATGGCCCAGCCGCACTTGCTGATCTTGGACGAGCCTTGCGCCGGCCTGGATCCCGTGGCGCGCGAGAACTTCCTGCATTTCCTTGAACGGCTGGCGACCTCACCTGCCGCCCCGACCTTGGTGTTGGTGACGCATCACGTGGAAGAGATCGCGCCCGCGTTCACCCATGTCCTGATGTTGAAAGGCGGCAAGGTTTTGGCCGCTGGAGAGAAAAAGAAAGTCCTTACCTCCCAACTGCTGGGCGAAGCCTTCGGTGCGCCGGTGAAGCTGAAATCCCGCGCGGGCATCTATTCACTTACGGTCGGCAAGACCCGGCCGAACGTGATCCTCTGATCCGTCCGGTGGGGATTTTGAATATTTCAAGGCCGTTTGGACAGGGTATCTCGCCCCTTGCGGAGGTCGGGACGGCAGCATAGCATCTTGCGCGTCACAGGAGTATCGCGACACAACACACAGACCACGCAGCATGCAGGTGTTGGAATTAAAGATTCAGTGCGCTTGTGGGGCGCGCTTCGCTTTCGAAGTGCAGCCCGTCCACGGTCGCATGCCTTCCACCGTCGCTTGCCCCCGTTGTGGCTGTGATCATACGGAAGACGCCAATCTCCAGATCGCCCGCAGCCTCGCACCGCCACCGCTCTATGATGGCCGTCGCGGACTTAAGATCTTAAACCTGCCCGGTTATAATCTGCCCGACCCGGAGCCGGACCAGATGCTCGTGTCCATTCCGCAGCCGGGCATCCAGACTTTGCCGGTAGGCGGAAAGACCAATCGCACGACGGAGCTGGACATCCCCATCACGGATAACACGTCGGCCGCGCCGCATTTGCAGGATGCCGTTGATGCGGCGATCAGCGCCTCTCAAGTGCCCATCATCCCCGGTGGCAGCGGCGCTCCGGCTGCGGAAGGTCATGGCAGTTCCGGGCCAGCGGCGCCCGCTCCAGGTGGATTGCGTGTACGCCAGAGCAAGAAGGGGCAGACCACGACGGTCATTCCCCCTCCCTTGCCTCCGCCTGAAGATGCCCTTCCGGTCTTGAAGCGGAAACCCGCTGCCGCTGCGCCGGTGTATGATGACGACCCGCCGCAAGGTGTGCTCGGCTGGATCAAGGCGAGTGGCAAAGCCATCGCCACCACGGCCATCGCGTTTCTGGTGGTGCTCAAATTCATCGGTAAACTCAAGTTGGCAAAAATCTTGGCCATTTTCGGCATTGGTGCCGCCAGTAACACCCCCACCGACCTCCGGTTTGCCGCCGATGGGAATTTCGGCTTTTTGGATGAGACGCAAATCTATGTCCGGGCGGATGACTCCAAGAAAGTGGTGGATGCCTGTGTCGCCTACTGGAGCACGCAGGGCAAGACCCTGAATGTAAAAGAGAGCGACGGCGAAACAACCGAGCCGAAGCACTACCTCGTCACGCCGGTCCATGAGGGCTACGTCGCCATCCTGGGCGATCTGGAATGGGACCCGAAATTCGTGGATGGGCTGGCGCAAAGCCTTTCCATGACCTTTAATTCCACCGTGATGACGATGGCAGAGGATGACCTGGGCTCCCATCGTTTCGCAGTTTACCAGTCGGGCCAGAAGAATTTCGCCCATCAACTGGACGTGCAAGTCCAAGGCCGGGATCTCAAGACCAGTTTCAAAATGGAAAATGAGAACTGGGTGGTGGAACAAGGCTATTTCAAGCCGGACAGCAAGGGCTTTGAGAATTTCGACTTCGCCCACGTGGACCAGGTCTCGCGCAAGCTCGGCCTGAAATGGTGGACCTTTCCCGATGATGCCAAAGGCTTTCATGACTTGAGCGAGTAGGTGGCGAGGAGTTAGTTTCAGCCCGTGAAGAAGACTGTTCAGCATCGCCTGGTGCTCGTCACCGCCCCGGATCTCAAGACCGCCCGCAAGCTTGCTCAAGCCGCGCTTACGGCCCACCTGGTAGCCTGTGCCAATCTCATCCCGAAGCTGGAATCACACTACTGGTGGCAGGGCAAATTGGAGAAGAGTGCCGAGGTGCTCATCCTCTTCAAGACCACCCCTGGCAAACTCAAAGCGCTGGAGAGGATCATCCTCGCCCATCATCCTTATGACATGCCTGAGTTTGTGGTGCTGCCCATCACGGCGGGGAATGAACGCTATCTGCAATGGGTGACGCAGTCGGTTGCCAAGACGGATTAAAATTTCTCCCAGTAAAACGGGGCGTCGAACCACGTCTCGTTGAAATCGAACTGCAGCGTGGGCGGCTCGAACTCAGCCTGCACGAGATAGAATTCGTTGCGCGTGTGCAGGAGGCGCACCATCTCATCAAACATCACCGCGTCGAAGGCGGCCAGATGATAGCGGTTCTTCCGCACCTTGGCGTGAGTCATGTGGCGGATGAGTTCCGCCATGGCCTCGGGTGAGCGAAGCATCACCCAGATCTCGGCCTCGTGCGCTTTCACGGCGAGCTTGTCGAGCTTCTGCGCGGTACATTCGCCGCACTCCACCCAGAGGGCGGGACGTTTCTCGTAGTCCAACTGCACCATTCCCGGGATCAAGGGGATGTCTTCGTCGTGCAGATTCGGGCTGAATTCCAGGCGTTCGCGGAAAAGGAGAATGTAAGCCAGCAACTTCAACACAATATGCTCGCCGGTCTCCAGTTCGGAGCGGCCAATGATGACCTTTTCCGGCAGCTTGCGCCGCCAGTCATCACTGCGCAGATCGAAATTGAACTTGCCACCCATACGATTCAGGCCCGCCGTTGTGCCACAGAACCTAAGGGGCCGCAATGGGGTGGTTCATGAGATTTCCCAGCCCGCTTTCCTGGCGAACTTGCGGTGCGCAGAGATAACGCGTGTCCCCTTCTTTCACGTCACTCCCGTTGCCAGCCGTCCGCAACTCCCTCACGCTGTCCCTATCATGCAGATGTTTTCATCCGTCACGGCCGAGTTCCTCCAGGCGTACGCCCATGATCAGGCTTTCCGCTGGTCATCGGAAGATCTGGCGGCGCAGGGACGGTTCGCCGAGCAAGCCCTGAACTATAAGGCCTAGAGTGACTGCTGACCCGGCCATGGCTTGCCCTGTTCAATGGTTTAGAACCCCAGCCTCCATGGCCGGAATCATCCGCAATGTCTGGTGAATGCTGGTAAACCTTCTCATGCTCACCCGCATGGTGAGGTTCTGCCGCTCGCAAAAACTGGCGGAGACATGGGACTTGAGAGGCTTGCCGCTGATTACCCGCTTGCGCGTCCCCCGTGCAGATCGGTGGGCTGTATCTGGCCTCGTTGCGCCGCTCGCCGTTCGGCGCGTTACCGTAAATCTTTATCAGCATGGCGCAGTCCACTTCCTCCCGAATGCGTCCTCCACCGCTTGCAGATACGCTTTATGCCCGTTCGTGAAGTTCCTGCTAACGGAATGGTGGGAACAGCACGGCAGGAGGGAGTTTTTTGTTTCATATATGCTTCAAAAACTGGGTGGATAGGTTAAGTGGACAGAAAATGAAAAAGCCCCGCAGTGACGCGGGGCCGTAAGCGATTAATTTACTATGGCCTCAAGCCTTGCGCTTGGGCCGCTTCCTGGGTTTGAGTTGCTTCACCCCGGCCGCCTTGACCACCAACGCCAATGCGGTCTGGCTGAAGTCTTGTCAGCTTTCTCAGACATGCGGAGAAATCGCTCGCATATCTTTGGAATTCAAGGGGTTAAACCGTGTCGATAGCTTGCCTTTCAAACTGACCCACAACGACTCCTTGCTTCAAAGGAGAATACCTATCCATTTTGCAGCACCTTTTATCGCGTGCAGGCCGCTATTATGGCCAGCGCTATTCCATCACTCGCGCATCCACCATCACCTGCAACCCGCGGTATTGCATCGGATAACCCGTGAAGAGACCTCCCACCGGCACAGCTTGAGAGGGCATCCGGGTAACGGCCACCCGCAAATGGGTATCTGCTGCGAGGATGCCACAGGTAGGGTCAAAACCGCGCCAGCCCGCTCCGGGCAGATATATCTCCGCCCACGCATGAGTCGCGCCCATCGCTGCCTCGTGCACGCCCCCGGCCGCCTGGCACAGGTAGCCGCTTACGAAACGCGCGGCCAAACCCATGGATCGCGCGGCTTCCATCATCAGCAAGGCGAAGTCACGACAGGAACCGGAACGATAACTCAGCGTCTGACCGGGGCTTTGCACCCCCGGTTCCTCACGTCGCCGGTAGGTGAAGATCATCGGCACGGATTTGTTCAGGGCGATGAGGAATTCCAACGTCTTTCCCCGCCCTTGCACATTCAGAAAGGGCCGCAGCCATTGGCGGATGACCTGGTCATCTCCCGGGTACTGGCGCTGCAGGTAAGGTGAGAGATCCGGCATCTCATCCGGCTGATAATAAAAGGGCAGTTCGGACGCACTGGGATCGAGCACGAAATCGAACGGATTGGTGTTGTACTGCTCAACCGTCACCGCGCTTTCCACCCGCAGTTCGGCGGCAGGCGCCAGAAAATCGACCAGCGCGATGGAATTCCCGAAAACATCGTGGATCCAGCGAACGCGATGCTCCGGGCTGATCTTCAGGGTGGAACTCCTGATCTGCACATCATGGGCCTCCAATGGCCGCACCATCAGCCGGTGTGGCCCCAAAGCGACCGGCTCGCTGTAGCGATAGACCGTGATGTGCGAGATGCTTAAAAGCATGACCGGCCCAAAGTCACTGATAACAGCCGGAAAGCCAACAACCGTTTCGAGGGGAAATCCCGTATTCCACTTATTCCGCCTTCTTTTTCTTCTTTGCCTTCTTCGCGCCTTCTTCTGCGGCGGCGGGTTTGGGCAGGCTGGCCGGGCGGGCATCTTGATATTTGTCCAGTGCGCCCTGCAGCATTTTGGCGGCACTGGCCGCCTCGCCCGAGAGCAAACTGGCTTTCGCCGGTGAACTTTCCTCCAGGTCTTTCCGCAGATCGTAAAAATCGCCGTTGCGGTAGAGTTTGTAATGCTGGTTAAAGGCGAACTCGCGGAGGTTCTCCTGTCGCGGGGAATACCAGGAATAGATCCACTCGCGCGGCTGCCCTTTCTCCCCGCGCAATTGCGGCAGGAAGCTCCGGCCATCTACCACGAGATCCCTCGGAAGTTTGATGCCCGCCGCTTCGCAGATGGTCGGCAGGAAGTCCGTGCTGTCCACCAGATCACCGCACACCTTGCCCTTCGCCGTCTGGCCCGGCCAATGCGCGATCAGCGGCACATGCATGCCAGCATCCGTCGTCGTGCCCTTACCGCCGATCACCACTTTGCTGCCCATCATCGATTTGGTGCCAGCACCCGTGCCGTTATCCCCCAGGAAGATGACGAGCGTGTTCTCCCGCAGACCAAGTTTATCGAGTTGTGCGAGGACCTGTCCGATGAGCTTGTCCATATACGTGACCATCTCGCCGAAATGCTTGTCGTGCTTGTTCACGTTCTCACCGATGGCTTTTGGGTCCCAATCCGGGCTGTCCGGCGTGGGCTGGTAGGGTGAGTGCGTGAGCATCATGGGGTAATAGAGAAAGAACGGCGCATCTTTCTTGCGGCTGAGGTAATCGAGCACGAAGCGGTTCACCTCATCCGGGCCGTACTCGCCTTTCGTGTAATCTTTCTCCACTCCGTTGATCTCCAGACCGGCATTGGCGTAACGCGGCGGGCGGCGCGTATGCTGCCAGAGGCAATGCTCCTCGAAGCCATATTTCTTAGGCAGTTCCTTGTCCTGTCCCAGTTGCCATTTGCCCGCGATGGCGGTCGCGTAGCCAGCTTGTTTGAAGAGATTGCCGAAGGTGACGGCCTTCGGGTCCATGTTGCCAAAGTCCACGTAGTTGCGGACGTTGTATTTGCCCGTCATCAACTGCACCCGCGTGGGCGTGCAGAGCGGCTGCACGTAGCATTGCGTGAAGCGCACGCCGCTAGCCGCGAGCTTGTCGAGATGCGGTGTCGGATAGGAAGTGCCGCCATTCGCGCCGATGGTTTCGTAGCCCAGGTCATCCGCCATGATGAGGATGACGTTCGGCTTTTTCGCATCCGCCGCGGTGAGGTCGGCCGGCACGAGGAAACACAGGACTGCGACCACAAAGGAGAATAGAGGCATCATGCGTCCCAGGATGAGACGGTCCGCCAGCGGGGAAAGTTTCATGCCCCGCAGGATAACAGCGCCACCCGCTGAAATGAACTGCAAAATGAACGGCGGCTGACCAGCACGGCCCCGAAACTGACGCCATCGCCGGCCGACTTCCGCCGATTTACTTTGTCATACCGTCCTGTTTTTGACACATACGGGGCGGATTCTGATGCGGTTCCTATA
>JAJNBN010000477.1 GCA_021156225.1 Verrucomicrobiota bacterium
AAGACCGTCAGCACGCATGGCTGCAACGTCTCAAGTGAAGCCAGATACAACTCACCCCAATGAACTTCTTTTCCAACACCCGCACCCTCAAGATATTCGGAGCAAAAGATTACCTCGTCTGCCTCGAAGGCGGCATCGCCTCGGATGCAGGCAATGAATTGAACGCCCTCACCCATCCATTGCTTCGAGAGCATGGCTACTTTGGCATCCTTCACCTCTCGATTTCCGATCAAGAACCGGGCCTTTACATCCACCCTATCTACAGCGGCAACTGGTCCTTCGCCGTGTCTCCCGACCAGGAAGATGGCCCAATGCCACTTTGGCCCATCAAACGCAGTTGGGGCACCATCAACCAGCACTCCGAAACCTTGGAAATCGAAGTCCCAAAATCCGCCCGCCTCTACGTGCTCGCCCCGGTGGAAAGCCAACCGAAAGAGGGAACGTGAAGCCCCGACATAAATGGATCGGCGCACCGAAATGAGCGGGCTCCCCTTTCCACTTGGCAGCCGGGACGCTGAGTATTATCCGTTAGCTGAGTATGAAAACCATCAACGACCGGATCCGGGCCAAACGCTTGCTCGCCGCGAGAGAGCACAAGTTCAGGACCGTCCCCTTTCTGCGCGCGAACGCCCCGCGCTATACCGCTTACTCGGTGCTTATCGTCGCGACTCTGCTGGTGCTTGCTTTCTATAATTTGTGGACCGCCTTTGGCTTCGTGGTCTCTTTTCTATTCGGCGGGATATGCGTCTACCTGCGCTGGTTTCGTGCACAGAGAAGTGTTTGGCCCTTTGCCATGAGGGTCATCAACTGGGATAGCGTCCAGAAGCTCTCAGAAGATGCACCCTCGACCTACCCGCCAAACTGACACATCACGCCACATCCCCTCGCGATACGTGACACTCGTCACCACCTCCCACGGAATCGCCCCCAACCAGCAATGCCCTGCAGCGAAGGCTAGCCACCACTGAAATCCAAAGCTAGCATGACGTGATGATTCCGCTGGCCCTTCCCCGCCTCCTGCGGCGCGCCGGAGTATTGCTCGCCGCCCTGCACCTCGCTCCGCTTTTGGGCCTGGCTCAAGAAAGCCCGGGCGCTTCACCGGCCACAATCGCCTTCCGCGAGACCGGCGACCGGCTGGTATTCACCTTCGAGAACCGGCCTCTCGGCGAATTTGTTTTCCGGGATACCGCCATCCTCCGGCCTTATCTCGCCAACCTCCATGCTCCCGACGGAACTCGCGTGACCCGCAACCACCCACCCGTTGCCGGTGCGGACGCAATGGATCATGACACCATGCATCCCGGCATCTGGCTGGGATTCGGGGTCGTCAGCGGGCAGGATTTCTGGCGCAACCGTGGCCGCATCGTTCACCGCAAATTTAGCGAGCCACCGCAGTTTCGCGGCGGGTCGCTGGCTTTCGCGACCGAATCAGAGCTGATTTCAGCTGAGGGGAAGTCTCTTGCCCGCATGATGAACGCGATCACGATCTCAGGACGATCAAATGCCTGGCGGATCACTTGGGAAGCCACCTTCCACCCCGATGTCGAAGGCTTCTACTTCGGCGACCAGGAGGAGATGGGCCTCGGTGTTAGAGTAGCGACCGGGATCGCCGAATTGCGGGGCGGCAAGATCACCAACAGCTCCGGCCTGACCACCGCGAAAGGCACTTGGGGCAGGTCGGCTGCCTGGTGTGATTACTCCGGCTTCATCGCCAAAAAACATGTGGGAGTCATGGTGATTCCCGACCCGGCCAATCCCCATCCCAGTTGGTGGCACAACCGCGACTATGGCGTTTTTGTCAGCAATCCTTTCGGAAGGAGTTCCCTGAAACAGGGACCGGTTAGCCAGATCGCGGTGAAACGAGGCGATTCCTACCGGCTCCGCCACACCATCCTCCTGCACTCTTCCGCCGAAGCCACCAATCCGGCAGACCTGCTCAAAC
Source organism: Verrucomicrobiota bacterium (assembly GCA_021156225.1). GTDB lineage: Bacteria > Verrucomicrobiota > Verrucomicrobiia > Limisphaerales > JAEYXS01 > JAEYXS01. Next base: position 1,943 of record JAJNBN010000477.1, read on the forward strand.
TCAAATAATCCGACGCAATCAATGCTCCTTCCTTCGTGAATGGCTATACCTTCCCTCACGCCGCATACCCCCCGCGATACACCCGCCCGACCCGATACGTGATACTCGTCAGCACCTCCCAAGGAATCGTTCCCAACCACTCCGCCAGTTGCCCCGCTGCAATCTCCTTCTCTTCCTGCTGCCCTAACAGGACGACCTCATCCCCCGCCGCCACATTCTTGATGCGCGAGACATCCACCAGCATCTGATCCATCGTCACCCGCCCCAGCACCGGACAAAGCTTGCCGCCAATCAGCACTTGCGCGCGACCACTCCCCGAACGCAGATACCCATCCCCATACCCAGCCGTGATCGTCGCCACCTTCATTCGTTTCGCCGCCGTGAACGTCCCGCCGTAACTCAGCTTCTGCCCTGCTTCGACACTCTTCACAAAACTCACCCTGCACTTCCACGTCAGCGCCGGACGCAACTTCCCTTTCAGATCACCCGGCAACCGCCGCTTGCCCACCGGAATGATTCCATACACCAACAACCCTGGCCGGATGGTATTGGACACGCCATCCGCCTCAAACAACCCCCCGCCACTATTCCGCAGATGGATGAAATCCGGCTTTATCCCCGCTGCCTCCAACTCCGCCACCACCTTCAAAAACATTTCCCGCTGCCGCTTGGAATACCGCGCATCATCCTCCGCCGAGGCGTAGTGCGAGTAGAGCCCGCGTAAACTCAAGTGCGGCAATTGCCCGATCGCCTGTGCTAAAGCAACCACGTCCCCCGGTTTCGCCCCCAATCGACCCATCCCTGTATCCACCTTCAGATGCACCTCCACCGTCCGTCGGTGCTTGCCCGCACACTCAGAGAACCGCTGGGCCTCTTCCAGCGAGGAGATGGTCGGCATCACCTGATCCTTCACCGCCGCCTCCACCTCATCCGGCAGACACGCCCCCAGCATCAGAATCGGCCACCCCTTCCCCACACTGCGTATGGCCCTAGCCTCGTTAAGGTTCGCCACGCCAAAGACATCCGTGCCGCTTTGCATCAGCAGTGCCGCGATCTGCTTCAACCCATGCCCGTAGGCATCCGCCTTCACCACCGTGATGACCCTTTGCCCCGACCCGGCGGCATGGCGCAGCCACCCGAGGTTTTCTCGCAAAGCTGATAAATCGATCTCGGCCCAGCACCGGTACGTTCCCGACATGCCTGATTTGGCCGGTAAAGGGCAGCCTTTGGCAAGCTCACTTGCGATATGTCCTGCCAATGGACACTTTTACAAATTATAAGCCACTCAATTTAAGCCACTTACGAAAACAGCAATATTTGTTTGGACATTTCTCAAGCCAAGATTGGCACGCCGATTGCTAATCCAATAGTTGCATGAAAGCAAAATTGAACGAACTGAGGGCCGGAATTGTGGAATGGACCTGCTTTGCGCTCTTTGTTGCCCTTGAGATCATGGTGATCTACTACATGTTCCGCTTTTTTGGCGTGGTCAAATAACCCGCCAGCCTGCCCACCCTTGGCAGCAGCGCCATCGCTCCTTCGCCGTCCGGGACTCTCCCAACCGCGAACTCCCTAAAAAACACCTTTCAAAATTCAACCGTCACCACGGTTGAATTTTTTTGCCTATCCCACCCACCAGCGCACCACTTCCAGCATCGCTTCCGGGGCAGGCAGAGCTTCCGGCTTCGGCGGATCTTTCGGCAGCAGGTGCATGAACAGCTTGGCAAGCCCTAGGAAGCTGAAGAAACCCATCACATCCGTCACCGTCGTCAGGATGATGGATGACGACT
>JAJNBN010000478.1 GCA_021156225.1 Verrucomicrobiota bacterium
CGCTGAGGGTGAATTCCTCGGCGTGAACCCCGTGCTGAAAGAAAAGATCAACCTCATTCACAACGATTCCTTCGCCACCGGCTGGCTCTACGAAGTCAAAGGCACCCCCGACACCCGCTGCCTCGATGTGAAAACCTACCGCGACCTCTTGGATAAGACCATCGACAAAATCCTTGAAAAACAACAAGGCTCCGAAATCAAATAACCAGGGGGCGCCAAGCTCCAGCTTGGCGAGATAGGGGCAGCCGGAACCCGGGTTTCCGGTCCACCGAGGTAGCTCACCAGTCTCCAAAATTAAATGGCAGGCGCTCTCTACGCAAACGCCGCGCGCAATTCCTCGAGGTGTTTCGGAATCGCTTCATACGGATCCGGCTTCGCCTCATATTCCAGCGCCACGAAGCCCTGATAGTTCGCGTCCTTCAGGATCTTCATCAGCTTCTTGATGTCGGAATGCACCTTCTCGGCCTTGGGTCCGAACTGGATCTCCACCTTCACCTGTACGTTCACGGCGTAGGGTGCGCACTTGGCCAGATCGCCATACGGATCTTCCGTGCGGAAATTTCCGGTGTCCAGATTGATGCCCAGCCAGGGACTCTTCACGGCCTTCACCATGCCGAGCAATTGCTCCGGCAACGTCACGATGCCGCCGTGGTTTTCCATGCCGAGGATGATGCCTTTCTTGCCTGCGTAATCGCAGCATTCTTCGAGTGCTTCGATGCAATTCTTTAACGCGACGGCTTCATCCACACCTTTCGCTTGCTGGCCGGCGAAGACGCGGATATGCGGCGCGCCCAGCACAGAAGCCTGGTCGATCCACTTCTTTACATCCGCGATCTCGGCATCCAGTTCCGGGCCTTTCACGCGCGCGAAGTTATTGCCCACGGCACTGCCGCTGATGACCACGCCGCGCAGGAAGGCGTGACGACGGAGTTTCAGCAAATCATCAGTGGTCGTGGCCGGATCGAAGAAATAACTGGTCAGCTCCGCGCCCTCGCAGTTGTGGTCCGCGCAGTAATCCACGAACTTGAACATGTCCATCTGCTTGGTGGAGTCGGCGATGGTCTTTTGCTTGCCGCGCATCCACGGGAAGTAATCGCGGAAACCGTAGGCGGCAAGGCTGAGCAGGAAGCGCGGCTTGCCGACACGTTTGATGGGTTCAATGGCGAGCGCGGATGGCGAGAGGCCGAGCGAAGCGGCACCGGCGGCCAGCAAACCCGTGCCGGCAGAAAGACGAAGGAAGGAACGGCGGTTGATAGTGTTCATAGCTGATGTGCTTGAGTTAGGACGAACGGGCGCGACCGGACAATCGAAAAATGTGGCGAATGCGTTGAATGGTTAAAGCGTGAATCGTTTCAACGTATCACGATTCAACGATTTAACCATCCACCTTGGTCCAATTTCACGCACAACGCGTGAACGGCGACGCATCTATGTTCAAATCCCTGGGTTTGCGGCCATTTATGCCCATTTTTCAGTGATGGCATGAGCGATGCTTTCACTGACTTAAGGTGACTTACTCGCTCTGGCAGCGGTGCCAGGGTCCCGCCACCGAAACTTCCGAAAGTAATTCCGTGAGGTCTATTATGAAAACACAGACGTACTCTACGCATCGCGCGGCCTTCACATTGATCGAACTCCTGGTCGTGATCGCCATCATCAGCATCTTGGCGGGGCTACTCCTGCCGGCACTGGCCAACGCCAAGAAGCAGGCGCACAAGACGCAATGCATCAACAACCTGAAGCAGATGGGTCTGGCCATCAAAGTCTTCGCCAATGATCACGAGCAGAACTATCCCTACAAAGTCCCCAACAGCACGCTGAAGACGAACAATCATTGGATGGATACGTGGCGGCATTTCCAGATGTTCGGTGATGAGATCGGCTCGACGAAGCTGCTCATCTGTCCGGGCGATACGGTGCGTAAAGCGAATGAAGCGCTCGACTTCACCGACGTGGTCGGGCGCGGCTTGCAGGAACCGGGCAGACAGAATGCGGCGGTGAGTTATTTCATCGGATTGGAGGCGGATGATACGCGGCCATCTTCCATCCTCTTCGGGGATCGGAACCTCGGGCCGAGTGATACGGCGGTGCATTATCGCCATGCCACGAACATCGTGGGCACGGGCACGAATGCCGTCGTGTGGTCCAAGGTGACGGGTCAATACACTACGCCGATGCATGGGAAGGTGGGGGTCTATCTCCTGAGCGATGGCAGCATGGGCTCGGGTGGCAATGAGAAGATCCAGGAACAGGTGCGGCTCAGCGAACAAAGCTACGGCGCGAAGGCGAACCAATTCATCCTCCCGCAGATCGATGCGGAAGGGAAACCGCAGTAAGCGAAACACTTCGCAAGACGCCAAGGTAAATGGGGCAAAGCCGCCATGGTCTGCAAATGGACCGTGGCGGTTTTTTGTTTCATGCTTTTTGGCCCAACGGGCCAGGAGAATCCAGCCCAAGGCAGCTTTGCTGCCTTGGGTAAACGGACATAGTCGGATGAATGCGGCCTGAAGGGCCGCCAGAGTTCTGGTGCCCCTGTAGGGCACATGATTTACTATCCGCTGAACCTAGGGCAATCGCCGCACCTAAGCGGCGATTGCCCTAGGCTAGAATCTCTTGGCCCTTTGGGCCAAAAGAGCCAGAGCCTTGTCATCCCGCATGCGGGACTGCGGACAAGGGCGTCCGAGCTCCACGGGGTTTGAACAATTCTCCGGCGGCATCGTCTACCTTATGTGTTTACCTTGACGATTTGGGCCGTTCCGCTTGAATCGTCGGGAACCGAATCACATTCATGAAAGCCCTATCATTACGTCGTTTTCTCTTTTCCACGCTGGCGGTTGCCGCTTTGGCCCTCGCCCCGATCACTTCCACGCAGGCTGCTGACAAGGCGGGCGCGAAGCTGGGTCTCCAGACCTGGACGTGCCGCGACATGTCGTTCGAGCAGGTCGTGGAGTTCGCGGTGAAGCATGACATCAAGAACTTGCAGATGATCGGCAAGCACATGGACCCGAATGGCACGAAGGAGGATTGGGCCAAGAAGAAGGCCGTTTTGGATAGCAAGGGACTGACCTGCTACACGTTCGGCGTGGCGGGCACCTCGATGAAGAAAGAGGAGAATCGCAAGTTGTTCGAGATGGCGAAATTCCTCGGCTGCAAGCTCATCATCGTAGAACCGCGCGATCAGGCGATCTGGGACAATCTGGAAGAGCTGGTGAAGGAATATGACATCAAGCTGGCCATCCATAACCACGGCAAGGGCAGTGTGTATGGCGATCCGGCCACGGTGCAGAAGATCCTCGATGCCCGCGACAAGCGCATCGGCGTGTGCATGGATGTGGGCTGGATCACGGCGGCCGGTTTCGATGCCGCTGAGGTGTTCAAGAACTACAAAGGCCGCGTGTATGACATGCACCTGAAGGACAAGAAGATCGAGAAGACGCAGGATGGCAAGGAAGTGTATCTGGACGTGGAAGTGGGCACGGGCAATGCGAATTACAAGGGCCTCTTCGCCGAGATGAAGAAGGAAAAGTGGGACGGCGTGATGTCCATCGAGACGGACAATGCGACATTCGCCAAAGAGCCGACGAAGTTCGTGGAAGTGGCGGTGAAGTTCTTCAAGGAGAATGTGAAGTAACCGCCCTTACATAAGGAATTCAGAAAGGCCGCAGGATGAGAGTCCTGCGGTCTTATTTGTTTTTTAAGATGTGAAGAACTGTAGTGGTTCTTATGTGGCTGTGGCTGGGCCTAAAATGAAAGTGGCGGCACGAAGAGGCGCGGATGATTGCTCATTCTGAAAGTGCTGGTTGAGACAGGTGACGGCATCGGCACAGGCGGGATTTCCAGCGCGGACTTCTTCCCCAAACGCAGAGACGGCGGCATCTGTGCCGTCATCATAGTGGCGAAGGGTGTAGAGAATATCGAAGGCATCCTTCGGTGCCTGTCGACGCGCAAAGGCGCGAAGTTTCAGGGCGAGAAAAGGACCAGCTTCACAAACACGGATCTTGAGATCTTTCTGAACGGCGCCATATAAGTCTGTGCCAGTGATGCGAAGTTGGCGAGCGGAGGCCAAGGCGCGGTCGATGCCGGGCATAATGTCGGCACGGACATCAGCCACTGTGACCGCACCATGCGTAGCGGGGCGGCTTTCTACGAGAAAATCCACAGGCACGGAGAGATTGCCGATGGCCCTCACGAAACGTGGTCCGCCGGATTCTGCTTTCAGGGTGAAGCCTTGCGCTTGCAGGTCCATTTTCACACTGCCGTATTGCCCCATGTCGGCTCCGAGGGCGATGCCGAGATCAGTATCCAGCGTCACCGGGCGCGGCAGTTCACGGGCGTCGGAGAGGTCACCGCAAATGTAACGAGGAACCAGACCGCCAACGAGCACCAAGTCATTGTGCCATGAGCCCAGCGCACACCAGACTGTAATAAAGGCGCGCTCGGCGGCACTCACGTAATCAGAATCATACTCGCCGTGCGTTCCGTATTTCATGGCCGGCAAAATCCTTCCCAATTGCGCAGGGCTTCGGCTTGCTCCGGTCCGCGCAGACCGGTGCCTTGGAGGTCCAGGTAGATTTGGGCATCGCTGATCAAAGGCAGTTCATTAACGGTTTTGGTTTCGCGAAAAAAGCCTCGCTCGTCGTCAGGGACGAAGAGCCAGACTTTGCCGGCATCCGTTACGCGGCGTAATCCCAATTCCTCCAAGTCGGCGGCAGACGGCAGACGGCTGACGTAGGCACTGCTGATGACCGGCTCCGTGTATGGGTGCCGTAACCACGCAGCAACCCATTGGGTAAAGGCGATCTTAACGGAGTGCGACTCCGCCCACGAGGTGAGCTTACGCGCAAGGGCGAGCGGATCACTTTCGAAAATGGTGTAACGCGCAACGATGGTACGCCGCGACAGATCATCTGCTTTAACCCAAGCATCAATGAGCTCGAACGGTTCGCGGAGGCGAAACTGACGCGGGCTTTGCTTTTCAAGGAGGCCCTGGCTGATGAGGTGCTGAACGATGCGAGAAACCAAACCGGAACTGGCCAAGGTACGCTTGCCGAGTTCGCTTTGGGTCCAAATGCGGTCGCGGTCAGTGAGCAAGGTGCGGATGATCCGCGCGCTTTTGCCGACGAAGATATTGCGCGGCTCAAGCTCGAACCGGAAATCGCGTCCGGGTAAAGGTTGCCGGTCTATCAGGACGCCAGCAGATCGAAGATAAATCTGGCCATTCAAAGCAATCGCAGCCAAACGTTTATCGCGGCAGAAATCCAAAACTTTGGGCACCAACTCCGGGGATACGAGCAGGGGCGGCAGGGGCTCATGCCAATCCGCCAAAAGAGATTCCAATTCCGGGAGGCTGGGTTTGCGGGAATAGACCGGCTTGAAGCGAAGCTGATGATCGTCGAGTTTTAGCTCAACCCAAGGAAGACGTTCGCCCACCGATAGTTCGTGCGGAATGCTCCAGCGCAAATCAGGGTCAGCCGTCAGTTGCTGACGGAAATGATAAACTAATTCGCTTTCGTAGCGAATATCCACTTTTTCACTGGAAGTGATTGTTTCCACTGGTCAGTAAGAAAACGCATTTTCAGTAAGAAATCAATAATTCTTACTGGAAAAGATATATTTCACTGATTAGTAAGAAATTGAAAAACACAGTAAGAATGTTAAATATTATTTACAACGTGTTTAATTGCAACTGTTTAAGTTTAAAAAAGACTCAAACGAGATGGTTCAAATCTATTCGGTTAATCCGTTTGGCCGAGGTATTTGCGGACTTGTTGCCATTCTTCCCAGACGTGTTCGGGGCGGATGTCCACGTAGCCGCGTTCGGCCTCGACGGCTTTCCATGAGGCGGTGGTCATCATGATGCAGGCGGCACCGTCGCGGATGGCTTCGACTTCGGATTGGGTCAGGGGTGCGCCTTTCGCCTGTTCTTGGTTCAGGAGGACGGCGGCTAGTGGTGGCACGGGGACGATGTGAAGGGGTTCGGACTCGGACATGGGCGGAGAAGATATTTGATCTGTAAGGTTTTGACAGGATTTATCAAGAGAGAGACGCAGCAAGGATGCAGCGTAACTCGCACTCAGGATGAGTGCGCTACGGGGGGCGGCGGGTTTCAATCGCAAGAGAGGTGATGTGAGATTTGGGGGGTTCGTTAGGAGTTTACGGTTCGCAGATCACCGATCTGCGACACAGCAGGCTGCCAGCCTGCGCTACGGTGGAAAAAAACTTTGAGTGCAAATTATTGAGGGGCAATGGATTAGGATATATGAACTGATGGTTTAGAAATAGTGATAGACATTTGACGGTTCTTTTGGTACGGTGTCAGTTGCTGGCAGCTCGCTGCTGGTAAAGGACGGGTGAACGGTGGTTGGGCTCGATTAGAGCGACAGGCAGCCACTGGGAAATCCCAAGTCATCAAGCATAGCAATGCGTTTGTATTGCATGGTTATGTCCTGCGTTGGCGGGGAGGTGACAGTCCTTATGGAACCGTTAGAAAAGTGCGAGGTGAGAAGTGCGAAAGGCGATGCTCATCTCCACTTAGGATCTGTGGGTGTGTCGGGCGTATGGATCAGGGTCCGTAAGCCGGAGCGGTGAAGGGGACGTCGGTCGAGAATGGGACCGGGGAATCTCTAGTAGCCACTGCGGAACCGGCCTGGCCTTGGACAGCGCGAAGTTCGCGCTTCCCTATGAGGAGGAAGCAACGACAGATACAGCACAGGGGTCGGATGGTTTCATTGTTCTTTGACATAGTTCCTGAGACTGGC
>JAJNBN010000479.1 GCA_021156225.1 Verrucomicrobiota bacterium
CGTGCGGAAGTAAACCGCTGGCCGTCCTTCGGTGATGATATAGTCCCGTGGCCGGTCACAGCCGGCCTTCTGGCCGCGCCAGCCGCCCTTGTCCGTGAATTCGGACACCAGCTTCCACTCGTTCTTTTCCTCGACATCCAGATACAGCTCCAGCTTCACATGCTTGCCATTGTCCACATTGCGGCACACATATTTCAGCCCGATCCATTTGTTTTCCGGAACTGTTTTCCAAGGCTTGGGCGTGGGTTCAGGCTTGAGGTCCGTATAACCGCCCGTGTGCCAGATCTCTTTCTTGAAACCGAACTTGCCGTCAAATCTCGCCGTGGCGTGATAGCTGGTACCGTCGCAAGGATCCTCATCATTATGCTTCTCGCCACTACGGGCACATAGGCACAGGGCTTGGTAATCCAGTTCTTTGGCGATCTTGCCGCGTCGGGCATAGACCGTCATCTCCACGTTCGTCCACAAAGGGCCGGTGTATTGGCCGTCTTTCCCCTTTGGTGAAAACACCCGCAAACGCGTGATTCCGGCCTTGATCGAAGCGCTGCCATTTTTGATCAGCAATGTCCCGGAGCTGTTCACAAACAAGGGGTCCAGTTTGTCCGTGGCATAAGGTGCCACGGTGCGCTCCTGCTCCCATTTCGCGAACCATTCACGGCCGCCTTTCAACGTGGGATGCAGCATCGTGACGCCGAAGGAATCGTTCGTCTTGTCCGCCGCGGCAACCCGATCGGCACACATCATCAGGCCGCAGACGATAAAAAATAGTCTTAAGCAACGCATAGGGACAGGTCATGCATATCTGAAAAGCACAACTGATAAAACCAATAAAAAAGCCCGGACAGGTTGTGTCCGGGCTTTGGCGAAAAATTTAACGGCCGTTTACTTCTTGGCCTTTTCCGGCGGCACCTTGGCGTTCAGGCCGGCTTCGTTCAAGGAGGCGATCAGCGCCTTCGGGCTGAAGTTGCCGGTGATGGTCGCTTCTTTGCCCTTGTTCTCGGCATCGTGCGCGGTCACGCCGTCCACCTTCTTAACCGCCGCGTCAAAAGCTTTCACGCACTTGCCGCAGCAGAGATGCAGACCGGTGACCTTCAAGGACGTGACCTTGGTGTCGTCCAGCTTGCCGTCGTTGATCTTGATCTTGGCATGGTCAGACTTGCCGTAGTAACCAGCCTTGCCAACCGCGTTGACGGCTTTCTTGGCGACATCGTCATCCGGAGCGGTGATGGTCACCGTGCCGTCATCCTGGCTAGCGACGACTTTGGCGCCTTCCACCTTGGCGACGGAGGCTTCGATGCCCTTCACGCAACTGCCGCAGCAGAGGTGAACGTTGCTGAGCTTGACCTTGGTTTCGGCCATGGCCAGAGAGGCCGGGATGAGGCTAAGCGCTGCGAGGAGCGCGAGGGATTTCAATGATTTCATAGTCTATAGTCTAAATAACTTCGTGGCATTAGACGCTATAGGCCAGTGGATTGGTTTCAAGATTTATTCCGTCCGCGCCATAAAGCCATCACCAGCGCCAATAACGCACTCACACACGCCCAGCCGAAGACATCCCCGTGCCGCGTGTAAAAAGTGGTGGGCAACTCCTGAACCGGCACCGTGGCGATATCGAAACCCTCCCGATAGACGTCCCCCTCCCCGAACGAGGAAACGGTCATCCGTCCCCAAGGATCCACCCAGCAGGTCAGGCCGTTGTTCGAGCACCGCACCAGAGTCCGCCGGTTCTCCACGGCGCGGAAGGCCGCATTGGCCGCGTGCTGCCATTGCGCCGCGCTCTCGCCGAACCACCCGTTGTTCGTCAAGTTGATGAGCAGGTTCACATCCTCCTTCACGCCCAAGCGCACGAAATGCGGGAAGATATCCTCAAAGCAGATCAGGATGCCCGAGCGGATGCCCAGTTCCTTCAATTCAAACGGCGTCTGATCCTTGCCCGGAGTGAACCCACCCTCGATTGGCGTGAACCATTTCAAGAACGGCAACACATCCGCGAACGGCACATACTCGCCAAAGACCACCAGCTTCTGCTTGTCATGCTTGGCCAGTAACTCACCTGTGGGAGAGACGAGAAAGCTGCTGTTGTAATACAGCCCATCATCAGGGTCCGGCGTGGCCTGATTGGCCTCACCATCATCTGCGCCGAGGATAAGCCATACCTTGCCTTCGGAGGCCATCCGCGTGACCGTCCGCAAAAGCTCTTCATTATAGCGCAGCAACCCAGGCGTCGCCGCCTCCGGCCAAACCAGCACATCAGGCTTCGTCTCCAGCGCAAGGCGCGACAGATGCAGCACTTTTTCAAACGCGACCTTGTTCTTCGCCGCATCCCATTTCACCGTCTGCGGAATGCTCGGCTGGATGAGGGCGAACTTGATCAGCTTCTCGCCCGGCGGCTTGGTAGACATCGAGATGATACCCATCGCGCAAACAATCAATACGGCTCCCAGCGGCAAAATCATCTCCGCCAACCACGCCCACAACCGCATCTGGCGTTGCCGGATAATCACAAGTGCGTTCAGCAGCGACACCGAAAACCAGATCACCAAGAACGACACTCCATAAACACCCGTGAGCGAAGCCACCTGAATTAGCGCCGTCATCCGGTATTGTGAGACGCCTAATGTCAGCCACGGAAACCCAGTGAGCAATCGCGCCATGATCATCTCCAGCGCCACCCAGATGGCCGCACATAGCAACGCCCAGAACACGCGCTGAAACCAGCCCGAAGCGAGCGCCTTCCCCTGCTCCACCGGCTTGAATACATCCACCGGCGCGATGCGCAGACACAACCACACCCATATCGCATAATACAACGCCTGCCACGCCGATAAGGCGAGCCAGCCAAGTATGGGGAAGAAGGTCACCGGAATGAACCAGAGCCAATAAAGTGAAGTGAGATTGAAACCAAGACCAAACAGCCAACCGTAAAGAAACCTCCGCTTTCCCGTCTCCGCACCTGACGCGACCAGCAACGCCAGCGCCGGGGCGATCCATGCGAGCACGGCCAGATGCACTTTCGGAAAAGCCAACGCCAGCAGCACCCCCACCAGCAATGCCAGTGTGCCACGTGAGCAGAAAATTGCCTTAAGCCGGGCCATGTTCAACGCGCCGCAGCTTGCCCCACATCGGTAAAAACACAAGTGCGAGGGTTCACTTCACCGCCTCCATGCGCTGACGAAAACGAGCTGCCTCTTCAAACCCCATCATGCGTATCCGCACCCGCTCATTACCATCCGAACCTATGAAAGCCACCGTGGGCAACACGCTCACGGCAAACTTCTCACCGGCCTTGGCTGCCTCTCCCTCCGGTTGGGTCACATCCACCTTGAAGCGCAGAAATCGCTCAGCGCCGGCAAGCACATCTGCATCGGTAAAAGTCTGCTGACGCAGTTTGTGACAAGGCCCGCACCAATCTGCCGCGAAATAGATCATGATCGGTTTCTTCTGCTGCAACGCCGCAGCGTAAGCGGCCTCCGAGTAAGTGTCCCAGACCACACCGGGCTTGCTGCTTTCCCCCGTGAAGATGCCCACGAAGAGACGACCCATGAACACTGCCAGCGCAATCACGACCACATAGGGTGCCAGTTGGCGCCATCGCTTGGACTGTTCGTTCGTGTTCATCAAATCCCGTCGGTGCTTTTCCCTTTGCTGTTTTTCTGCGGACAGCTTAACTACGCACATCATTTAACGTATGCAAAGCATTCTTCTGGGTTCCAGTTCCATCCGGGTCACGC
>JAJNBN010000480.1 GCA_021156225.1 Verrucomicrobiota bacterium
AAAACGTGCGCTGGGGCCAACAGACGTATGATGAGATGATGCTGGGGTATATCGCTTATTACACGCCGAGCGATCAGGCGGTGACGGGCTTGCGGAAGCAGCGGGCGGCGCGGTGAGGCTCAAGGCTCGGATTTCAACAATCTCCGCGCACTCGCTACCGTATCGATCTCCGCCACCGTCTTGTCCGTGCGTATGCGCGCGATGCGCGGAAACCGCATCGCCAGCCCGCTCGCATGACGGTCGCTTTCCTGGATCGCATCAAATGCGATCTCCAGCACCACGTCCGGTGTCACCTCATGATAGCGGCCGCGTTGGCGAACCACATGCTTCAGGAAATATTTTGTGAGCTCCGCAATCTCCACATCCGTCAGGCCGCTATAGGCCTTGCCGATGGTTTTCAATTCACCCGTCTGTTCATCCCGCACGGCGAAGGTGTAATCACTCAGCACCGCCTTGCGTTTGCCATGACCCCACTCCGCGCCGACCACCACACAATCCAGTGTAGCCAGCGCCTTTTTCAGCTTCAGCCACGAGAGCCCGCGTCTGCCGGGTGAGTAAGTGCTCAGCGGATCTTTGATGATGAGCCCTTCATTATTACGCGCCCGGGCCGCCGTGAACGCTGCCTCGATCTCCTCATGGCTCTGCGCCGGTGTGACCAGCGCCAGTTGGAACGCCGTGACACCCTCGTGCAATTGTTCCAAACGTTTTCTGCGCGCGCGCAAGGGCACGTCCAGCAGCGTCTCGCCCTCTTGCCACAACAAATCGAACGCGATATAGCGGATGGGCACCTCCTCATGCATGAACAGGTCGCTTTCGCGACGACCCAAGCGCTTTTGCAATTCGCCAAAAGACAGCACCTGCTCACCGCGCATCGCGAGCACTTCACCGTCTAATATAAAATCGCGGGGCACCCGGCTCAATTTCTCCACCAGTTCAGGAAAGGTCGCTGTGATCAGTTTCAGATCCCGCGAATACAGTTCCACGTGCCTCCCCACTTTGTGCGCCTGACAGCGGATGCCGTCATACTTGTCCTCCAACCACGCCACCGGGAGCACTGCGCTTTCGCTCAGCTCGATTTTGCTTTGCCCTTCCTCATTGGTCGCCCTCCAGCTTGCCACGCGTGCCCAAACATCCACCGCCGTTTCCTCCGGCGAGGCCAGCATGCACTTCACCGGACGCATCGGGATCAAACCCGCCGACTGCAGAGTTCCCGTCTGTGCCAGCAAGGAAGTTTCCCCGATGTCGCCCAGCAAGAGATTCGCGCGTTTGACCTCATCCAATGTCACCGAGAACGCTTTCGCCACGGCTTCCTCCACCAGTCCCTCCTTCAAACCGATCCGCAGATCCCCGGTCAATATCTTCACCAGAAACTTGGCTTCCAAGGGAGTGCAGCCTCCCAACGCCTGCGTCAGCAACGGAGTTTTTCCAGTTGGTCCCCGGGCGGCGTGCAGTTGCGCGAACAGGCGGCTGATATCTGCGATAGACCACGAGGGCGATGGCCGGGTGATCTGGGAAAAAATCTCGAAGACCGTTTCTCCGGTATCACTGTGCTTCAGGTAAACTTGCCGAAAACGGGTCTCGGGCAGACCTGCTGTCGCACACACGGCGGCCCGGATGATGGACCAGCCTAACTGCAGCACCTTGCCCGTGCCGGGACCAAACGCCTGCCCCGTGAACCAGGTCGTCACCGCAGCCAGATCGTCATGGCTCAAAGTGGCCAGATAGTCCGCCAGCCGTTCCGTCTTCTCCAGCTTCTTGGTCGTGGAACCGATGCTTTCACACGTTTCGGCAAAGCGCAGAAAATCCGTGGCCGGTCCCACCGCTTGGTCGACGGCTGGTGCTACGAGCGGGGCGGGGGCAATGAGCTTCTTGGGCGTGCTGACATCCAGCCGAAACGACAATTGCTCGCTCTCACTCAGGGCCTGCGCGTCAAAGCCCAAGTCGCGCAACGTCTGCGCGAAATCCGCCGCGAAGCCGTGCAGCGTATAAACCCGGCGCGGCACCACACGCTTCACGAACTCGATGAGATCAGGAAAATCCGCGTGGTCGCTGAGCGGGAAGGCCGCATCGCACTGCGACTGATAGCGGCAGCCGGGATCGATCGCCCAGCCCGTCAGCACGGCCGTGCGGATCGGGCCCACCTGTCGCAAAACCGCCGATCGATTTGCATTGGGCGGACACACCAGCACCTTGCCGCGTGCTGTGGCCGGGTCCAGTTTTTCATACGGCGGAAAGATATGGCCGAGCTGCTCGTAGATCTTCGTCAGTTTGTGCACTTGAGAATGAAGCATGATGGGCAGACCCGCCTTGGCCAGACCGCTGAGGATCTCCTGGCTCTTGCCCAGTGAATAACCGAAGAGCACCGGCGTCTCGTCATTGTCCACCGCTTGCTGGCAGAAGCGCATGATACCCTGCATCACCTCGGCTGTGGGTGGAAACTCATACTTCGGCTGACCGTAGGTCGTCTCCATGATCAGCGTATCCGCTGTGCACGGCTCACATGGCTCGGCGGAGAGTCCACGCCGCAATTTGAAATCACCTGTGTAAAGCAGCGAGCCCCCTTCAGATTCGATGAGCGACATCGCACTGCCGAAGATATGACCGGCCGGCCGCAAAGTGATCCGGTAACGGCCTTCTGGTTCGATGAACTCTTTTCCCTGATGAAACGCCAGCCGGTGTTCCAGCCGTTCGCCCCCGATGCGCGCCTGCATCAGCAACGCCGTCGCTTCACTGAGTATCACCTCTCGATGCGCTCCCGTATGATCGGAGTGTGCGTGGCTGACGAACACTTTTTCCGGACCCACCTTGGGAAAGTGCGGATCGAGCCAAAGATTCAGCCGTGGCAAGAAGATGCCACCATAATGAAACTGAAACTCAAGCGCCGACATGCAGGCAAAGTAAAGGCGGGAGCGGCGGGAAGCAAATCAGCGCGAGCGGCAAACCGCTGCCGCTTGGAGGACTTTTTCCGTCCAATTCAAATCGTCCGCTGCGATCACCAATACGTTAAAACCGCACCTATTTCCCTCCATCTCCACGCCTGGAGAATCATCCACATGAAGATCGATGGCAAAGGCCGGAGGATACTTGGAAGGCGTCGGGTCCAGCTTCATCTCCTCCAGGCGGACGCGATGGATGTCATCATTCACCACGCCATCGACACTCAGGCCATGCACGCCTAACCACCAACGGATATGCACTGTTGACCGCAGTGAAGAAGTGTAGACCCAGACCTCGCAGCCTTGTCTCTTCAGTTCTCGAAAAAGACTTTTTGTCCCTGCACGAAGCGGTTCACCCATTCGCTTCAAGAGCCAGCCGGGCAGCAACCCTGTTTCACGGGCTGTCTGCTCGCCTCGCAAAACCAAGGTGTCATCAATATCGAAAGAGACACGCATGGCTTACCCTCATCATTTCTTCTCGATGGCCTTCTGGTATTTCTCCACCAGTTCAGCGCGCCCGGTCTTTTGCGCCAAGGGCAGCGCTTTTTGATACAGCGCCGTCATATCCGGATAATCCGGATAAAGCCGCTCGATCTTCAGATAGACATCTACCGCGTCGGCTGCCTTGTCACTGCTGGCTAAAACCTCTGCCTGAGCGAGGAGCAGCCGCAGTTGTTGTTTCCGGGTCGGCTTTAACTCCAGCGCGGTGGAATACGCCTTCAGCGCCTCAGCCGGTTTCTTGTCCTTGACCAGAAGATCCCCCAGTTTTTCCTGAAGCACGCTGCTGGT
>JAJNBN010000481.1 GCA_021156225.1 Verrucomicrobiota bacterium
GAGATCGTCCGCAGCAATCAAAACTCTTTGCAACTGCTCCACGCTGCCGCCACCAACAGCCGGAGCCGTTACCTCGTTGATTTCACCCAGGGTGCCTCCTCATGGTTGAGTTACCTGGCTCCCGTGAAACGCATGATGCACCTGCTCCGCCTGGAAGCGTTCCATCATCTTTCAGCCGGTCGTAAATCCGAAGCCTTGCGTTCCGTGGCCGTTTCCTTTCAGACCGCCGACACTTTGAGCCATGAACCCCTCATGATCTCCTACCTGGTGCGCAACGCCTGCTTGGCTGTCTCGTGCGGCACCTTGGAAAAACTGCTGCAACGGTCCGAATTCAGCCCGGCCGACCTGCAACGTCTTGAGGAGTTGCTGGCCATCTCTGAAGCCAAGACCGATGTGCGGCGCATGCTGCAAGGTGAACGCGCTTTCATCTGCGGTTCCTGGCAAGAACCTGTCAGTAAATACCACACCAACTCCTTTTTTGCCCCGTCCACTCCCTTTGACACCTGGCCTCAACTACTGCAGGTCTATGCCTGGCACGTTTACGAGCAAAGCGGTTACAAGGAATCCGATCTCTTGAACTTCCTGAGCGTCTCTGACGAGCTACTGGACGCCGCCAGCCTTTCCCCCTCGGAAGCCATCTCGGCTGCGCAGATAATTGAGCAAAGACTGTCTGCCCCCGCCAAGCCCTCCATGGACATGATCTCCACCTGTTATTCAATCACCTTCCTCGGCCCCGTCTTCAAACGACATGCCAGCATCAAAGCCCACTTCCGCACTGCCCAAACCGCCCTAGCCATCGAACGCTTCCGCATGGAAAACCAGCGTCTGCCGCAAACTCTGGGCGAACTGATCCCCCAATACCTAAAAAGCGCTCCCCTCGATCCCTTCACAGAAGCCCCCCTGCTCTACCGCATCACCGAAACGGGCTTCCGTGTTTACAGCGTAGGTGAAAACGGCGCAGACGATGGTGGATTATCCCGCGATGAAGCCCTCTCTGTTCAAAAGCAATCCGACGACATCCTCTTCACCATCGAAAGGCTGAAAACACCTTGATTCAATCTGGATTATCATGAACCCCGCCCAGCCTGACTCATCGGCGGTTTCCCTCCGCATTTGGCCCCGCCGTCGTCGCGCCCTCATCTTAGGGCTGTGCGGCATCGCCCTGCTGATCCTGCTTTTCTTCGGCCTTGGCCAGCTTCAGCGTCAACAGACTCAGCGCAAGATCGACGCCAAACTCGCCGCCATCCGCGCCCAAGGTCTGCCCGTGAATCTGACCGAGCTAAATGCCTTCTACCTTTCCGTCCCTGACGCCGATAATGCCGCTCTCCTCCTCAATCAAGTAAGCCGGAATATTGTCAACTGGCCCTACTACGATCCTTTGATCGGCATCTCCCCTACCAGCCTCTTACACGCCACCAACCCCATCACCCCGGTCGCGCAGACCGCCCTGAGCGATCTCATCCGCAGCAATCAGACCGCGCTGAAACTGATCTACGACGCCACCACCCGCACCCAGTTTCGTTACCCCATTGATTTGGCGAAAAACTCCCAAGTTCCCACCGACCATTGGGGCGAGATGAAGAAAATTGTTCAATTGCTCCGCCTCGAATCCATCCATCACCTGGCCTCGGGAAACAAACCGGATGCTTTGAAATCCGTGGAAGCGTCCTTGTTTGTCACCCGTTCCATGGACGGCGAGCCGTTCATAAGTTCTTATCTAGTCCAGTATGCGTGCCTGTCCATCACCCTGACCGGACTGGAGCAATTGCTGCAACGCACCGAATTTCCTGCCACTGATCTGCAACACTTTCAGGAAACCATAGCTGCCATGGAAGGCCGTCATGATCTGCTCCGTATCTTGCACGGCTATGATGAAGGCGGCCACAAGGAGGCGGACCTTCTTAATTTCCTCAACCTCTGCGAAAAGCTTCTGGCCGCTGCCGAACAGCACCCTGCCACCGCCTTCACCACGGGCAAGGAACTCGAAAACAGATTGTACACCTTGGGAATCCCCTCGTTCGACATGATCAAGACCAGCGCCCGGGCGCATTCCTTGGTCCTCGTCTTTCCAAAGCAGGCCGGCATGCTGGCCACCCTCCGCACTGCCCAGACCGCCCTCGCCGTCGAGCGGTTCCGTCTGGAAAACAACCGCCTGCCTCAAAGCTTGGGTGAACTGATTCCTCGCTACCTGACGAAAGCGCCCATGGACCCTTTCAACGAGCAACCCCTGCTCTACCGCTCGACCCAAACTGGCTTTCGCATCTACAGCGCAGGCGAGAATGGAAAAGATGACGGCGGCCAGACTCGCGCCGAAAAGAGCTATCCTGAAAACGACGATATGGTCTTCGCCGTAGAGCGGCTGAAGTAACTCACCGTCTCGGATTTTTCCTATCTGCGTCTATCTGCGGTTAAACTCAATTCAACAATATCCCCCGCCGGATATACGTCGGCACGTCTAGGTCCTCACCCTTATGCAGCGTCGGCTCGCTCTTCTCGAAACGGCCCTTGGACACGATCTCCAGCGGCAATTGCTGTTGAAATGAATTGGCCGACTTGCGCCGACGACCGCCACCCGTCATGCCGCGTGCTTGCAAGAGTTCCTGTGTCTTCTCCGCCGAAAGCTCCGGCGGTGGCGCCACAAAACGTTGTGTGTGCTGCACGCTTTCATTGCGCTTCAGGAAATGCGTCTCCATCTCCGGCGCATCCGCCGCCACACTGCGATGCGACTCGATCGTGCCCGGCGATTCCGGTGCCTCCACCTGGAAGCGTGAAGCCACCAGCGTGACACTCAAACGTTGGTTGTAATGCGCATCGATCGCCGCACCCAAAATGAGATGCGCCCCTTCCGCATGCCGGTTCACCTGCTCCATGATGCGGTTCACTTCCGCCATCGAAAGGTCTGAGCCTCCCATGATGCTCACCAGCACAGACTGCGCACCCGTTAGCATCTCGCCGCCCTCCAGCAGCGGGCTGGACATGATTTTTTCGATAATCTCCTTCGCCCGTTGCGGACCAGTCGCTTCCGCCGTGGCAAAGAAACTCTCCGCATGCCGCCCCTTAAGAGCCGAACGCAAATCAGCAAAGTCGATATTGATCAAACCCGTCTGCGTCACCAACCGCCATATCCCGCGCACACCATCCGCGATCAATTCATTCGTGAACTCAAACGTATCCACCAGGCTGGTGTTTTCATCAATCAGCTTGAACACCTTCTGGTTCGGCAGACATATCACCCCATCGGCTTCCGCCTTCAAATGTTCCAAGCCTAGCAAAGCCTGCTTGCGACGGCGGCTGCCCTCGCAATCGAACGGCAACGTCACCACCGCCAACACCAAGGCACCAGCTTCCCGGGCGATGCGCGCCAGCACCGGACTCGCGCCTGTGCCGGTGCCGCCACCCAACCCAGCCACGATAAAGATCAAGTCCGCACCCGCGCACATCTCCTTCAGCCGTTCTTCGTCGGATTCCGCCGCCGCCTGCCCCATGCCCGGATCACCACCAGCGCCCAGCCCGCGCATATCCGCCGCACCGAGCGAATGCTTGTCCGGCACCGGACACGCCGCCAGCGCCTGTGAGTCTGTGTTCAGCACCGTGAGCTTCGCATCACCCGGCGGGTTCAGCAGCAACCGCGTCACCGCGTTGCCACCGGCGCCACCCACGCCGAACACGCGGATCGAAAGTGTCTTGCTGGCAAACCCGCCTGCGTCAGATTGAAAAGCGCTCATAAGAGTCCTGATTGAAAATTAACCGCGCCGGCCGGGCATCAATGAACCGATGGTTTCCTTGATACCCGTGAGCAAACCACCCTTCCCCGCTTTGCTCTTGTGTTGCAACGAACCGAACTTCACCAGCCCGATGGTCGTGGCGAATTCCGCCTGCTTCAGCGCATCGCTCAAGCCATTGATCGAGCACGCCTGCCCCAGCATCACCGGCATCTGGAAAACCCGCTCCGCCATGTCTTGGATGCCCGGGATACGAGCCCCGCCGCCACAGATGATAACGCCGGCACGCAGATATTCATGCAACCCTTGACGGGCCAAATCCTGATCGATGAGTTGCAACGTCTCTTCGATGCGCAACGACATGATGCGCCGCAGGTGATCGCAATTCACATTACGCGCCGGCAGACCGACTTCATTTGTCAAAGCGATGGACTTGCCGCGCAGCGCCTCATCCATCGAGGCCCCACCGTGTTCCAGCTTCAATTGCTCCGCGCGTCCCAGCGGCAGCTTCAAGCCATACGCCAGATCGTTCGAGATGTGATCTCCACCCACTGCCAAAACCCCCGTGTGTTTTACGACACCGTTGCTGTACACCACGTACTCCGTCGTTCCGGCACCGAAATCGATCACCAACGCACCCAACTCCTTCTGCGTGTTGTTCAGCACCGCCAGCGAAGAGGCCAGCCCGCCGAACACCACTTCCTCGACCTCCAGTTGCAATCCCTTCACCGTACGGATGGAATTGCGGATGCGGTTCAGATTGCCATGCACCACATGTACATCGATCTCCACGCGCGCTCCCAGCATGCCCACCGGATTCTGAATGCCACGTTGCCCGTCGATGGTGAAATGCTGCCGGATGGCATGCACCACGTAATTCTCCGCGGGCAGATTCACCGCCTTGGCGTTTCGCACCACGTCCTGCACGTCGTCTTCATTGATTTCGCGATCCGCCGAGACTACCGGATGCACGCCATGATTGTTGAAGCCGCGCATGTGGCTCCCCGTCACCCCCAGATACACACTGCGGATCTCTACGTCGGCCATCTGCTCGGCCTCCACGATGGCGTTGCGGATGTCTTCCTCAGCAGCGGTCGCGTCGGTGATCTCGCCCTTGCGCACGCCGCGCGACTTCGACTGGCCGATGCCGATGACGCTTAGCGCGCCATTCTCGTTCAACTCGCCGACGGCAGCACACACCTTGGACGTGCCGATCTCGAGGCCGACTATGATGTTGGCAGAATCAAACATTTTTCTTACGGGTTCGGGTGGTTTTCGCCTTGGGTGCCGGAATCGGTGCGTCAGATTGCTGCGCCCAAAGGATCGGAACATTGTTCGTGACGGACAGGTCCAGCACGCCCATCCGTTGACGCACCCGCAGGGTGTAGTCATGGGCCATGCGCCAGCGATTGTACTGTCCTTCAAAATCATGCAGTCGGAAAATGACTTCATTTCCTTGCGCGGTGGACACTTTCAGCACCTCCGGTTCGGAAACATCCACCTGTTTCATATCCACCAGGCCGAACATGGGCGAATTCTCAAACGCCACGACCAGTTTGAGAGCCTCCTGCACTTGCGGTATCCCCAACGGCTTCCCCGGGCGCAGGTCGCTGGCTGGAATTCCCGTGATTGTGGGAAACCACTCTCCCGCCGGTGCGGGTTCTGATCTCAATCTATTATCCACAGGCAGCATCACGAAACCGT
>JAJNBN010000482.1 GCA_021156225.1 Verrucomicrobiota bacterium
CGCATCACGTCCAGTCTCGGCCACTCCGCGAAAGGTGCTTATCACCCAGAAGTTTTCTTCGCTGGGCGGTGGACAAAAGAGCCTCGTCTATCATCTGGAGTTGCTGGACCGCAAACGATTTGAACCGCACGTGATGGTTTCCAACACCGGTTGGTTGACGCAGGAGCTGGACCGCTTGCACATACCTTGGTCGCTCGCGAAGTTCGGGCACTGGGGAAATATTTTTTCACTGCCGCGCAATCTGATGCTGGTTGCCCAGATCAAGCGGTATATCCGCACGCACGGAATCCAGCTCGTCCACGCGAACGAGCACTGGGTCGGTCCACCGAGCTATTGGGCGGCCAAGCAGTGCGGTATTCCAGCCATCTGCCATTTTCGCACCGGCCTTGATGACCTGACGCCCGGACGCATCCGGAAGTATTTATACGGCCGCTTCGACCGGGTGCTGGCGGTGGCGGAAGTTCTCAAGGCCCAATTGTCCCAACACGTCGAGCATCCCGAGCGGGTGACGGTGGTGCGCGACGGGGTGGAACCATTTCCGGATGAGCCCAGGTATTATCCGCAGCGCCGCTCGCGCATTGTGATCAATGTTGGCGCCATCTATCACGTGAAAGGACAGGCGATCATCCTTGAGCAGGCGATTCCCTGGCTTAAGGCAGATCGCAAGCATTTCATCCTGTTCGTGGGTGGCACGCGGCAGGATGCCGAATATTTCGAGCAGATGCGGCAACGGGTTGCTGCCGAGGGTTTGCAAAAGCAGGTGCGGTTCCTTGGGCCCCGTGAAGATGTGTCGCGACTCTTGCGGGCGGCGGATGTGCTGGTGGCTTATTCTACCGTAGAGGGCGTGCCACGCGTGGTGATGGAAGCCATGTTTGCGGGACGACCAGTCATCGTGTCCGATACGCCGGGCATGGCGGAGGTGGTGGTGGATGGGGAGGTGGGCCGGATCTTGAATTTTAATGACAAGGCCAACCTCTTGTCGCAATGTTTGGGCGACCTAGATGTGCAGTATTCCCTTTGGGAATCGTTGGGACGTAGGGCGAGGGAGCGGGCATTGAGCCGCTATTCCACGCAAGCCATGTGCGCAGCGATCCAGGACATCTACGACGATTTGCTGAAATAGAACGACTATGGCCGAACCAAAATCTGACCTGCCTTACTTTGTGCATCCCACGGCGGAAGTGGCCGCCACGGCTGCTATCGGAGCTGGGACGAAGATCTGGCACCAGAGCCAGATCATGGGCGGGGCCCGCATCGGCACGAACTGCAAGCTGGGCAAGTCGGTGTATGTGGACTCGGGCGTAGAGATCGGCAACAACGTCAAGATCCAGAACGGCATCTCCGTCTATAAAGGCGTGACCGTGGAGGATGACGTGCTGCTCGGGCCACACATGGTTTTCACGAATGATCTTTATCCCCGGGCGTTCAACGACAGCTATGAGATTTTGCCCACGCTGGTGAAGAAGGGTGCCTCGGTCGGTGCGAATGCGACGATCGTTTGCGGTGTTACCTTGGGCAATTTTTGCATGGTCGGGGCGGGTTCCGTAGTAACAGCCGATGTCACCGACTATGCCTTGGTCGTCGGCAATCCGGCGCGAGTCATCGGTTATGTTTGTGCCTGTGGCAAACGACTCGCGGTGGACTATAAAAACAAGCGCGACGGCCAGGTGATTTGCGAGCGTTGCGGCAAACAATTCAAGATCGAAGCCAGCCTGCTCTCGGTCATCTGAACCATTCCTTCATTTCACGGTGAACAAAGTTAAATTCAGCCGCGATGCGGCTTTCGAGTCGGCGGTCAAATTGCTGCGTACCGCACCCGAGAATTACGAACCGGCGATGCCCAACACGTCGCATGGGCGGCCGCTTCCTGACACGGCCTACACGCAACGGATCCAATGGCTCGCGGAGCGTATTCCGACTGGCAGCCGGTTGCTGGACTTGGGATGCGGAAGAGGTGAGATACTTCATTTTCTGGAACGTGAACGTAAGGTGAAATATCTCGGACTCGAGCGTGACCCAGACCATCTGGCGTCATGTCATGCTGTGGGGATCAAGGCGCTATTGGCTGATTTTAACGATCTGGCCGATCCCTCCCTGCGTTATGCATGCAGCCAGCAATGGGATACGGTCATCATCATTGATACGCTCGTTTATTGGCGATGCCCCTCCGTGATTTTGGCCGCGCTCAGTGACCGCTGCCAGCGCATTTTCGTGACCGTGAACAATGCCGCCCACATCCGCAACCGTTGGCGCGCCGTGCGGGGCATCGACACCCAGCTCCCTAATGCCCGCGGTTCGCTGGCCAAGGGGCCCTTGGAGTTCTCACCCAACTGGTTCAACAAACGCTGGACGATGCAGAGCTTCATCGTTTGGAGTGCCGCTATGGGCTATGACGCACGTCCCGTAGCCCGTCGCAGTGTGAACGCCAAGTATCTGCCGTTGGGCTTTTGGCCGGAGTTGACCGCCCGCGCCGTGATGTTCGAGCTGACTCCGTCCAAGCGAAATGCTTGATTAAATTGGCTGCAACAGCTTTTCAGCTTTTGCCAGCACCTGTTCTTCCGTGATGCGGCCCATGCAGGGGTAGGGCTTGCTCTTGTCGCAAGTGAACTGGCGCGTCTGCTTGCAGGGGCAATCGCCCAAAACCAGTTCATGCCGCACTTGCCAGGGGTGCCAGCTCCATTCGGATGACGGACCGAACAATGCGAGCGTCGGTGTCTGCACAGCGGCAGAGAGGTGCATGGCCACCGTATCCACACCCAGGAAAATTTTAGCGCCTTTGATCAGGAGACCGAACTGGTGCAGCGAGAGACGGCCGTCACTACTGAAATGTTTGGTGCGGCACTCCTTCAGGATGCTTTGCACATACTCTTTCTCATGCGCGTCCGGACCACATGAGAAGATGATCGTGAGGCCATGCTGTTGATGCAGTTCATCCGCCACCTTGGCCCAACGATCCGGGAACCATTGCTTGAACGCCCAACGGCTGGTGGGATGGATCACCGCATACTTCGTCTCCGGCGTAAGTCCGGGAAAGAGCGCCGATAATTCTTCAAACTTCGCCTGTGGCTCGAAACGCAACGCACCAGCCTTTGCTTCGGTGCCGATGACATCAGTCACCGTCCGGAAGTCACGCAGCACCTGATGTTCACTACCCCACTTGAAACCCGAGAAGCGGTTGAACAAACGTCCCTTCCAGTTCAGCGATTCATAGGCGTTGTTGATACCCCGGACCTTGGCGGCGGAGAGCATGATCCAAGTCTTGGCCCGGTCCGAGTCGGAAAGATCAAACGCGTAATCGTAACGACGCAGGAAGAGCTTCGGAAACGTACGCGTGAACTCTTTCAGTGAATTCCCGAAAGAGCGCTGATGTTTTTCCGGTCGGGCCAGAGGAATGATGCGGGTGATGTCCGGATTGCCTCGCAGCATGTCCTCGCAACCGGCCCGGACCAACACATCGATCTCCGCTTCCGGATATTGCTGACGCAGGAAACGCGTCGTGGGCGTCAGCAGCAGCGTATCGCCGAGGTGGTTGAGTTTGACGAGGAGGATGCGCACACGGCTTGGTTCATTAACCTTTGGCTTTGCTGCCCGTCTTGGTTTTGCCTTTGCCGTAATAATCTTCCAACTGCTTGCGGGCCGTCTTCACGTCGCTGGGACGGATGGCCTTGTTATAAGCCTTCAACTTCGTCTTATGGCGTCCGGCCAGCTTGGCCTTCAGT
>JAJNBN010000483.1 GCA_021156225.1 Verrucomicrobiota bacterium
TCATCGATCATCATGCCCGTGAACTTGAACAATGCCGCGATCACCGTCACCAGTCCTCCCAGCGAGAGTATCATTTGCGCCCACCCACTGGCGCGCCGCGCCAGCACCGAGCCAAGGCCCGGCCACGCGCCGAGGTTCAGCAGCAGGCAGGCCCGCGCACTGTTCTGGTCCACCGGATACGTGATTTTCAGCCAGCGGCGCAGCAGTTCGATCATAAGGTAAAGCCTCGTCCGTCAGGAAAACCACTGCGCCAGTTTCGGCAGATTCCGGACCACGGTGAAGGCCAGCAGCAGCAATCCTAACGTGATCAACACGCGCGAATTTCCCAAAACATTCGGCAATTCTTTCTTCCAAGCCCGCCGGATGACCACCTCATACACCGCCAGCGGCAGCAATACGAAGACGAACGGATTCAGTTGCCAGGCGGCCGCGAGGTTCCCGTTGGTAAGCTGGTGCATGGCGCGCAAGCCGCCACAGCCAGGGCAATCCAGTCCGGTGCTTTGGCGGAGCGGACAGACCGGATAGATGGGATATTGCCCCGGTGGGAAGAAATGGAGCACCAGCAGCACCGTCACCCCGATGGCCAGGATTCCCGCCCACATCACCGCCGTCATCCGCTTCCTCGGACGTTCTTGCAGCAGTGGCGGAGCTGAAACGGCATCACTCATGGACTAAAAACTGGTTTCGATCCCGCGCCCTCCATGAATTTCGGAAGGAAATTGAACACCAAGATGTTCAAGATGATCACCAGCAGGCTGATCACGATACCCGCTACGGCAAATCCATAGCCTTCCTTCAAATCCTTGCCGGAGTTGATCCGCACGAGGGCGATGATCGAGACGATCAAGCCCGCCGGTGCCAGAAGCACGCAACAGCATAGCAGGGAAACGACACTAAGGATAAACCCCATGCGCGCCGTTTTGTTCTGTTCCGGCTTGGGGGCCGCGACACTGCCGGTGACCGCCGGGGCATTGGCCGCCCGTTGGGCGATGGCTTCCGCGAATTCCGGCAGCTCGCCCAGCTTGCGCCAGGCAGGGCTGCCTGTGGCGCGCACCATCGTCTTGGCGCTCGCCCGGCCTTCCCTGATCCACGTGCGCACGTCGTCGGCGGAGACCGGCCCATACTCGATGCCGTCACTGCCGATGAGCTGATACTGAAGCGGTTGATCGGACATGATGAGTGGATTAACGCGTGGCCAGCGCTTTGATTTTCGCCGTCGCCTTGCCGCTATCGATGATCTCGGCGGCCAGTTCCCAGCCTTCGATCAGGGACTTCACCTTGTTCGCCACATGCAAGGCAGCCGCCGCGTTCAGCAGCACCGCATCGCGCTTGGGCCCGCGCTCATCACCGGACAACACCAGACTTACGATGACCGCATTCACCTGCGCATCGCCGCCGGCCAGATCGGCCAATGTGGCCGGTTGCAAAGGCAGAAACTCCGGTTGCCACACGGACGTATGGAAACCGCGATCCTGATAAAACTCGGCCACCTGATTATCGCCCATGGTGGAAAGCTCGTCCAAATACGCGCCTTCCGCCATTCCACTCACCACCATCCCGCGCCGGATGCCGAGACTTTGTAGCACCCGCGCCATCGGCTCCGTGAGCAGTGGATTCGGCACCCCGACCAATTGCGCCGTGGGCCGCGCCGGATTCATCAGAGGCCCGAGGAAATTGAAAATGGTTCGCTGCCCCACCGTCGCACAAAGCTTCCGCGCCGGTCCAATGTGCTTGAACGCCGGATGAAAGCGCGTGGCCATGAAGAACGCAAAATTATGCTCCTTCAACAACGCCGCTGCTTGTTCCGGCGTGTTATCCACCGGGATGCCCAAGGCCTCCAGCACATCGGCACTGCCCGACTTGGAGGTGATGGCGCGATTGCCATGCTTGGCCATCGGCACACCTGCCGCCGCGACGAGAATCGCCACACTCGTGGAAATGTTGAAGGTGTTCAACTTGTCACCACCTGTGCCGCAGACATCAAGGATTTCACCGGCACGCAGAGCCGGGTCCAAGGGCGGCATCAACGACAGCTCACGTAGCTCTCTCGCAAAGGCTGCTATCTCCTCCACCGTTTCACCCTTTAACGCGAGCGCGGTGAGGAACTCCGCCTTGGCTTCGGGTGAGACGCTTTCCGCGGTAAGCCCTTTGATGGCAGCAGACACATGCTCCCCGCTCAACGCCCGGCGGGATTTCAATTGCTCAGTAAGTGACGAAAGCACGCCAGCAAGATAAAGCGTCCCCGTCACCTGCAAAGGGGAAATTTCAGCGTGCCCGTCTCCGGCACAGCAACTTCTATAGCAAAAGCAGTTCACATTTTGTCGGAAAGCTCCCGTACTAAAGCCCTCTCGTCTGCCCTCCGCCTATCCAAAGCCGCCTGCAGCATTTCACCTTGCTGTGCCCGAGGACGGGCACGCTCCCCATCTCCAGACTTGGCCTTTTACCGAACACGGCCTAGCCTTCGTTCGTCCAATTACCGGGTATGACTATGAAGACGCCTTTACTTTCATCCTTGGCCATCGCCGCTTTAGTCGCGGTGACGGGCAGCCTCGCGTTCGCTGTGGATACCAGCAAGCTGCCGCTGCCCGCGCCGCGCAAGGTGGATTTCGTGAAAGAGATTTACCCCATCTTCGTGGAGAAATGCATCAGTTGCCACGGCCCGGACAAGCAGAAGGGCAAGTATCGCATGGACACCAAGGAGCATGCGATGAAGCCCAGTAAGGAAGGCCCGTTCATCATCCCCGGCAACAGCGAGAAGAGCCCAATGGTGCATATCGTTGCGGGCCTGATCGAAGAAGGTCTGATGCCGCCGCCCAGCGACAAGCCCGGTGA
The DNA here is from genome assembly GCA_021156225.1 of Verrucomicrobiota bacterium. GTDB lineage: Bacteria > Verrucomicrobiota > Verrucomicrobiia > Limisphaerales > JAEYXS01 > JAEYXS01. The sequence continues at coordinate 2,833 of JAJNBN010000483.1, forward strand.
AAGCGTTCCCTTGACGAAAGAACAGATCGGCCTCCTGCGGGCTTGGATCGACCAAGGCGCCGTTTGGCCCGATGGGGAGATCAAGATGACCGCGAAGGAGATCACCTTCGCGGCCGACATCAAACCCGTCTTCGATAAATCCTGCATCAGTTGCCACGGAACCGCGAAAGCCGAAGGCGGCTTCAAGGCCGATACGCGCGAAGGTGTGCTGAAAGGCGGCGAAGTCTATGGTGCCGCCGTGAAGGTGGACGCCGCCGCCCGCAGCCCGCTGGTGATCATCGTTTCCGGCAAAGACGGCGACATCGCGCAACCGGAGAAACACAAGCTCTCGTCCAAGGAAGCGGAACTCGTGCAGAAGTGGATCGAGCAAGGGGCCAAATAATTATATGCTGCGTACGTCGCGCCGGGGTTTTCTGAAGGGTTCATTGGCTGCTGCGGCTACCACCGGCTGGTCGGCCCAATCGTGGTCGCAAGTGGCCGGGGCTAACAACGCTGTCCGCGTTGGCGTCGTCGGTTTGAACGGCCGTGGCCGCGATCACCTCGCGATCCTCCGCAAAACTCCCGGCGTGCGTATCGCGGCGCTGTGCGATGTGGACCGCCAAGTTTTGTATCGCGAAACGAACGAGGCCAAAAAACTCGGCGAAGCGGTGAAGACATTCGCGGACGTGCGTGAACTGCTCGCGAGTCGGGACATCGATGCCATCACCATCGCCACGCCGAATCATTGGCACGCACTCCTCACCATCTGGGCCTGTCAGGCGGGCAAGGACGTGTATGTGGAGAAACCCGTCTCGCACAATGTGTGGGAAGGCCGCCAGATGGTGAATGCCGCCCGGAAACATGGTCGCGTGGTGCAGACCGGCACGCAGAGCCGGTCCAGTGAG
>JAJNBN010000484.1 GCA_021156225.1 Verrucomicrobiota bacterium
GCGAGAAATTCAGAGCGATCAAAGAGCAGCACGAGCAGATCAAAGAGCGAAGGATTGTGGGTCCATGTCTCATAAAGCATGGCGCGGGTGCCATAAGCTTGGATGAATGAATCCAGCCGGGCGAGCACGCGGTCAGGATCGGAAAGGACTTTATCGACGGGCGGGGCAGGGAAGGGTGATGTCTGACCAGACTTGACCGGGCAGAGAGACAGGAACTGAGGCATCAGTTCCAAGGCCAAATCTACCGTCCGTGCCGATACGTGGACGTAACCCGGCCCGTTCACGAACATGTCGGTCAATTTGAAAGCCTGGTCAACGTCACGAAATGAACGGGCAGCAAGCAGCGTTTTCCACTCGTCTGCGTGTGATTCGAGATCGCGCGGCAGGCTTTGCTTGACCGGTTCAGATTCCGGTTTCAAGACGCGTTCATAAATGGAACGCACCATGCCAGTATGCTGTTGCAGCCGTTGCTCGAAGTCTTTCAGCAGTTCAAACCCCATCAAAGCCGCGAGGCGTTCACGGCTCTTGCGGTCCGTGGGGATGGTGTGGGTTTGAAGATTGTTCTCCATCTGCAGGCGGTGCTCGATATCACGCAGGAAACAGTATGCTTCCGTCAGATCCTGGGCATCGTCGCGGGAAAAGAGCTTGTAGCGTTTCAGGTTCTGCAAGACGGGCAAAGTTTGATGGCCTTGCAAGAAAGGGTTCTTACCGGCATGCATCACCTGGCTCGTCTGGACGATGAACTCAACCTCGCGGATGCCGCCCCGGCCCAGCTTCACATTGCGCTCCAGTTCGCCAGTGCGCACCACTTCCGCTTCGATGCGATCTTTGATCCCGGCAATCTCATCCAGGATGCGCTTATTGAGGGAGCGGGGATAACGAAAAGATTGGACCATCTCGGCGAATTCCGCTCCGAAAGCAGATGAACCGGCGATGGGACGGGCTTTGATCAACATCATGCGTTCCCACGCCTGTCCCCATTGCGCGTAATAATTCTCATAACTTTGCAACGAGCGTACGAGCGGCCCGCTGTCACCTTCCGGCCGCAGCCGCAGATCGACTCGAAAGAGCATCCCCTCATCAGTGAGGCGACACACTTCAGCAACGAACTCTTTGGCCAGGCGCGTGAAGAACTGGTGACTGGACATCCCTTTGCCCTGATCCGTTTTCTTGGGCTTGGAGGGAAACAAGTAGCCTTCCTCAGCATAGATAAAAATAAGGTCCACATCCGAGCTGTAGTTCAATTCTTGCCCGCCAAGTTTGCCCAGAGCCAGGGCACAGAAATCCGTGGCTGACCAGGCGCCGTTGCTGTCTTGATGCCAAGGACTGCCGAGTCGTTGGGTCAGTTGCTGCCAGATCAGTTTGCACACTGTATCCAGACAAAGGTCAGCCACATCGGATAACTCTTGGATGATTTCAGTGGTGGTGCCGAGCCGGGCCAGATCGCGAGCAGCGATCCGAAGCATTTCCTTTTGCTTGAAGAGCCGCAGTTGCGTGAGGGCGTTTTGATGGTCTTGCGGGGCAGCATCGAGCTGCCGGCCAAGATCACGACGGAGACCCTGGACTTGTCTGGGCTGTTTGAGCAGTTCCGGATTTAGCGTGTGTAAAATCCATTCTGGATGCACCAGCAGCAGTTCGCTCAGAAATTGGGAGCCGCTAAAAAGAGCCGCCAATACGCGTACCTGCTCCTCAGAGGCGTGACGCAAGGTGGTACCCGCTGCCGTTTCTTGCAGTTGATCCCAATACTTTTGCGCGCGCACCGGATCAGCGCACTTGGGCAGGACCTTTTGCCAGACTGGCTTTGGCATGCCGCAAGATAGCACGAGCAGTGAAAAGCAGGAAGGAGTTCGCGCGAGTTTCAGCGCTGATCAAGCACGCGACGGACAACGTCAGCGAGATGTTGCGTGCGGTAAGGCTTGGCAAGAAATTCCGCATGAGGAGCGAGGTTTTCCTGGCGCACGATCATTTCCGCACTGTATCCACTCGTGTAAATGATTTTGAGGTCCGGCCTGTCCTGTAACAGCACCTCGGCCAATTCAATGCCGTCCATCCCATCAGGCATCACCAAATCGGTCAGCAAAAGATCCACCTCGTGGCGGCGGTCCGTCCAGATGAGCAAAGCGTCCTGGCCGGATTTGGCCTCGATGATGCGATAGCCCAGGCGACCCAGAACATTGCACACCAACAAACGCAATGGAGCTTCATCTTCCACGACCAGAATAGTTTCCTTTCCGTTAAGGGCGACCAACTGCGTTGTCGGTTCTTCCGTTACGAGAGCAGTCTGTTCACGGGCTGGGAGATAGATGCGGAACGTGGTGCCACGATTGATTTCGCTTTCCACCTCCATCCAACCTTGGTGTTGTTTTACGATGCCGTAAACGGTGGCGAGGCCCAGCCCGGTGCCCTTGCCTACTTCCTTGGTGGTAAAGAACGGTTCGAATATGCGAGTCAAGTTCTGCGGGCTGATGCCACAACCAGTGTCGGAAACATAGAGACAAATATAAGTAGCGGCTTCGGCAGAGGGATTGACATCAGCGGGCGGGGGACGGTGCTTGGTATCCAGCCGGATATTCAGCGTGCCCCCATGGGGCATGGCATCGCGGGCGTTAATGGCCAGATTCAGAATGATCTGCTGCATCATGCCGTGATCAGCCTTGATGAACGGCAACGGGGGATCCATCTCCAGATGGAAACGGATGTGTTCGCCAAGCAACCGTCGCAACATCTTGGCCATTTCGGAGACGATGGCAGACAGGTCGAGCTCCTTAGGCTGCATGACCTGTTGACGGCTGAACGTAAGCAACTGGCGGGTGAGATTGGCCGCGCGATCCGAGGCGAGGACAATCTCAGCGGCCGCTTCAGCCACCTCTTCATTCACATCACCAAAAAGCTGCAGCACACCGGCATGGCCCTGGATAACTGTCAGGATATTATTAAAATCATGGGCCACGCCACCGGCGAGCTGGCCGATGGATTCCATTTTCTGGGACTGCAACAATTGCTGCTCCAGTTTGCGACGTTCCGTGATGTCTTCACGGACCCAGACCGCACACAGTTTTCCGGAGAACGTCAAGGTGCTGACGGAAACGAAACTGTGGAAGAGCGATCCGTCTTTGCGGCGGTTCTGCAGTTCACGATGGAATTGACCATGTTCCTTCAACTTGTGCCACATCTCCGCATGAAGAGCTGCGGGATCGGAGCCATCCTCAACCAGGATATGGGCTTTCTTCCCCAACATTTCTCCGTGGGCATAATTGAACATGCGCTCTTCCGCGGCGTTGACGTAGATGATCACCGCCTGTTCATCGCATACACCGACACCTTCGGTGATGCTTTCCAGCACGGTGGCCTGCAAGCGCAAGACTTCCTCGGCGGCTTTCCGCGCGGTGACGTCGAGTCCCAAGACGGTGACGCCGGTCAACTGGCCTTCGCTGCGGATCGGATTGAAACTGACTTCAAAATGGCGCAATTCATCACGCACTTGCAGGGGGTAATCAATGGAGAAGCGCTCACCCAGCAAGGCACGGTCAAATTGCTCCCGCCAGAAACCGGCGACAGGAGCAGACAGCAAGGCATCCACACTGGTGCCGACCTCAGGTGGCCGTCCGGTCATGACCTCGACGCCATGCCGAAAAAGGCGATTGAAGGAAATGTAACGATAGTTCCGATCCACCGACCAGATTGCTCCCGGAATATTTTCGACCAGGG
>JAJNBN010000485.1 GCA_021156225.1 Verrucomicrobiota bacterium
GGCGCGGTTGACGAGGCGGAACCGTTCTTCACTTTCCGCGAGGCTGCCGGACAGCCGCTCGGCCAAAGCCCGGGCACGAGCCTGGCTCCAGGTGATGCCGAACAGTGCCGCACTGATGAGCAGGCCGCCAACCAAACTAAGGCGGGGCAAGTAACTCTCTGAATTCGCAAAGAAGGCGGGTTTGGCTTCCACACGCATGGTCCAGGTGTGGCCGGCGAAACTGAACGGACGCTCTTCCGAGAAAGCAGGATCGACAGGGAGTAGGGAATCAGTGGCGGAGACAGAGGTGTAGAGCGTCTGACGGGGCTGGCCGGGAGCTTCCTCAGTGAAGGTGAAATGAAGGAGATCCCGCCGGGCATTCTCGAGCAGCACGGTAAAGAGCCGGTTGAGCTCCATGATCCCGACAACAAAGCCGATCACCTTCTCACGTTCCCCGGCGCGGTTATGTTTATAGACGGGCAATACCATCAGGACGCAGGTTACGGGACGGTCAGCCGGTTTGAGCGCCAGTTTCAGCGGTGCTGAGGCTTCCGGCCGGTTGCTCTGCACGGACAGTTGCATCGCCGATTGCACTTCGGGAAGGGCAGCCAGGTCCAAGGCTTGTTCATGGATGGGGAAAGTCTGTTCTGGGGACAACAAGACCAATGGATAGTGATGGTCCGTTTGGATCTCCGGCAGCTTGAAGGAGGGAGCACCTTGGGCTTGCTGCAACTTCTGAAAGGATGCTTTTTCCGCAACGGGCACGAGCTGGGCGAAGCCGATGGCGTTGAAGGCGGGAAAGCGCAGCCCCAAGTCCATGCTGGCAAAGTAGCGATCCCATTCGGCTGGCAGGACCTCTTCGCTGGCCTCGAAGAACCCGCGAGTTTCCCGCAGTGCCGGAAAGTGCTGCCGCGCGAGCTGTTCCATATCCCGGCGATTGTCCCGCACCAGGGAGCGGAATCTGGCCAGGTCATGCTCGTGCACGGTGGCTTTCACCCGGCTCGATACGATAAATGCAGGCGCGAGGGCGATGACCAATACCAGATAGGCGGCCCAGAACTGTCTGAGATGATTCCCAATGATGGACTTGCGAGCAGGCGACATAGCAGCCCAAAAAACCGGGGTGAGAATAGGCCATTTGAACCGCATGGCAAATGGATTCCAGATTGGTTTCGCTATTTGGGCGGTTTTTTCTGAACATATCCGTTATTGGATTGTCTTTTGGGAACAGGTATTTGATTGAAAAACGCATGAGTACAGGAATTAGCGCGATCAACGCCGCCGTGCAGGAAGCATCGGCTTTTGTCCCCGGCTTGCTGGGGGAGATCAACCGGGTGGTCGTCGGCCAGAAATATCTGGTGGAGCGATTGGTCATCGGTCTTTTGGCCAATGGACATGTGCTGCTGGAAGGTGTCCCCGGGCTGGCCAAGACGTTATCCGTGAAAACATTGGCGAACTCGCTGAATGTCCGGTTCTCCCGGCTCCAGTTCACGCCCGACATGTTGCCGGCGGATGTCATCGGCACACAGATCTTCAATCCGCAATCGGGGGCCTTCACCACGCGCAAGGGGCCGGTCTTTGCAAATATTGTTCTGGCAGATGAAATCAACCGCGCTCCAGCAAAAGTGCAAAGTGCCCTGTTGGAAGCCATGCAAGAACGGCAGGTGACCATCGGGGACAAAACTTATCCGTTGGAAGAACCTTTCCTGGTGCTGGCTACACAGAACCCGATTGAGCAAGAAGGAACATATCCCTTGCCCGAAGCGCAGGTGGACCGGTTCATGTTGAAGCTGAAGGTGGGTTATCCTTCGCGTGATGAGGAACGGCAGATTCTGGACTTGATGGCGAGGACATCTGGGTTGCCGAGTGCGCAAGCCGTCGTCAGCCCGAAACAGATCCTCGATGCGCGACAGGTCATCAACGACATCTACATCGATGACAAGGTGAAGGACTACATCGTGGACCTCGTCTGCGCCACGCGTGAGCCCAAGAACTACAAGATCAACCTGGATGGGATGATCCAGCTCGGGGCTTCACCGCGTGCGACCATCGCGCTCACGCTGACGGCCAAGGCACATGCCTTCCTGAAAGGGCGCGGGTATGTGACGCCGCAGGACGTGAAGAGCATCGCCATGGATGTGTTGCGGCATCGCGTGACGGTGACGTATGAAGCGGAGGCGGAAGACAAGACCAGCGAGATCATCGTGCAGAAGCTGCTGGATGAACTGCCGGTGCCGTGATGCAAAGTGCGAAGTCTGAAGTGCGAGGTGTGAAAGCTGCACCGAACTTTGCACTTCGTCCTTCGGCCCAGATATGATTCCCCGCGAGATACTGAAGAAGGTCCGGCAGATCGAGTTGCGCACCAGCCGATTGGTGAGCGAGTCGCTCTCCGGGCATTATCACAGCGTCTTCAAGGGGCAGGGGATGAACTTCGATGAGGTGCGCGAGTATCAGCCGGGCGATGAGGTGCGATCCATCGATTGGAACGTGACGGCGCGGATGAACCATCCCTTCGTGAAGAAGTTCGTGGAGGAGCGGGAACTGACGGTCATTTTGCTGGTGGATGTGAGTGCGTCTGGGTGGTTTGGTTCTGGTGGGCAATCGAAACGCGACTTGGCGGCGGAGATCGCCTCAGTGCTCGCGTTTTCGGCGATTCGCAATCAGGACAAAGTGGGCGTGCTGCTGTTCAGTGATGTGGTGGAGAAATATATTCCGCCGCGTAAGGGACGTCGTCATGTATTGCGGGTGATCCGTGAGGTCCTGTGCTTCGAGCCGCAATCGCGCGGGACGGATCTGCGCAATGCGATCGATTTCCTGAATCGCGTGGTCAGCCGTCATGCGATTGTCGTGCTGGTTTCAGACTTCTTGGAACAGAATCGCACGGGGATCACGAAGCCGCGGGCGGAGCGCAAGCTTTCCGCCGTGGCCACCGCGGCCATCCGGCAGGCGAATCGCCGGCATGATGTAGTGGCGGTGCAGATCTCGGACCGGCATGAGATGGAGCTGCCCAAGGTGGGGCGGTTGACTTTGCGCGATGCCGAGTCCGGCGAGGTGCTGGAAGTGAACACGAATGATGAGGGCTTCCGCAGCCGTTTCCGCGAACGGCAGGAAGGCGAATTGACCGAGCTTACGAAATTCTTCAGGTCACTGGGCATCGATACCATCCGCCTGCGCACGGATGAGGCATACGGGGCGGCGCTGGCCAGCTTCTTTGAAACCCGCGAGAAACGACGTCGTCACGGATGATCAAGAGCACTGGAGCAGTCGTCGTCCCGACACCGGACACCGCCACGAACGAGCTGGCGGCAGCGGATATCCGTGACATCCGCCCGCTAGTGGATGTGCCGCTGGGCTGGGAATGGCTGACGTGGACGGTAGTGGCGATCATCAGCGGTTTCATCGTGTGGAGGCTGTATGTGCTGTGGAGGAGCCGCCCGCCGCGTCCGCCCGAGCGGCCTCGGGTTTCGCCGGAACAAAAGGCGCATCAGCAATTGGATGCGGCGTTGCAGCTGTTGATGGAGCCGAAGGTGTTTTGCTCAACAGTCTCCGACGCAGTGCGTGTTTATCTCGAAGACCGTTTTCGTTTCCGTGCCCCGGAGCGCACGAAGGAGGAGTTTTTATTAGAACTGCAGAAGAGCCCGCGCCTGAACGATGGACAGAAGAAGACCCTGGTGGATTTTCTGGAGCGTTGCGATTTGGTGAAATTCGCCAGATTTGAACC
>JAJNBN010000486.1 GCA_021156225.1 Verrucomicrobiota bacterium
AACATTCCGTGACGAAATACGTGCCCGCCTCATTCGTAAAAAATAAGCGAGTTGTTTGGGCCGCGCAGGCGCTTGGCACCGTGCGTCCCTGGAGACTCATGAGAGCCATCCCCTGTCCGTCCTCCGCGCCGGGACGCGCTGAGAACTGCATATCAGCCGTGTGAGGACCGGTCTTCCCCACCCCTGCAAAGATGAGATGCCGCTCTTCCTCCGCGGTGAGGGGTAGGGGGGGGAGGGAACTTTTATACTGTAACGGTCCGGCGGGTAGTTCCATGCCGCTGCCGAACCGCCGCGTCTTTCGTTGTTCCAGCAACTCGAGAAATGTGCGCACGGATGCGGATCGGGATACCGGGCACGCTGTATTCGGCATGTCACCCTCCTTATGTCTGTCCGCGTTGCGTCCTGCGTGAGCAGGCTGTGCGACCGATGATCGGTATCCTACGCAAGACATCTGAATAAGGAACCTACCCGGCCGGGTAGGTCTCATAGAGAGGAAGCTGCCGTATGGTGCGGATGCACGTGGTTCAGCTCGAAGCGAGACGACATACAGAGAAGCGGCGCATCGTTCTTATTCTCTCCTTCCTGCAAGCGCAGGGAGGCATCACCAGAAGGAGGCAGGCACATGGCACAGTCAACTCCTACCGGATGCCCCTATCACTCGGCGGCGCAGGTCTCGCCGGAGGTTTCGCGGCGGCCCGCACGATCCGCCCGTACATTGGAGGATCTTCCCGGCCCCAAGGGACTCCCGCTGGTCGGGAACATGCTGCAGTTGGACTTGAAGCGTCTCCACGCCATCCTCGAACAATGGGCACAGGAGCATGGTTCCATGTACCAATTCCGAATCGCCCATAAGCCGGTGGTGGCGGTGACAGACACGGATTTGATCAACGAGGTGTTGCGCAAGCGGCCGGATGCCTATCGACGTCTCAACGCCATCGAGCCCGTCCTCAAGGAAATGGGCATCAACGGGGTATTCTCCGCCGAGGGCGATCATTGGTATCGGAAACGACGAATTGCCATGCAGTCGCTCAACAATGCGCACCTGCGCCAGTTCTTCGAAACGCTCATGAAGGTGACGGGGAGATTGAAGGCCCGCTGGGACCAGGCCGTGGCGAAGGGAAGTGTCGTCGAAGCGCAAAAGGATCTCACCCGCTACACCATCGATGTGACCGCGAATTTGGCGTTTGGTTACGACGTGAATACGTTGGAAACGGAAGGCGATGATCTCCAGCGCCACCTGGAGCGGATTTTTCCCATGATCAATCGTCGGATCAATGCGCCCTTTCCCTATTGGCATTTTGTGAAGATGCCGGCCGATCGAGCCCTGGAAGAATCGTTGACCTTCGTGCACCAGGCGATTCGCGGCTATATCGCCCACAGTCGCGCGCGTTTGGCGAACGAACCGGAGCTGGCGGCGCATCCGACCAATTTTCTGGAGGCCATGTTGGCCGCGCGCGATGTGGAAGGTTCGGAATTCACCGACGAAGAAATTTCCGGCAATGTCCTCACGATGCTGTTGGGGGGAGAAGACTCAACCGCCTCCACGATGGCGTGGATGTTCCATTTCCTGACCGAATATCCGGATATCCAAGCACGGGCTCAGGCAGAAGTAGACGAAGTCCTGGGTACAGGCGAGATGCTGACGAACTATCGCGATCACGAGCGGTTGTCCTATGTCGAAGCCGTCGCCTTCGAGACCATACGTTTGAAATCCGTCTTCCCCGTGCTCTTCCTCGGCACGAATCAAGACGTGGAATTGGGCGGTGTGCAGATACCGGCCGGCACGGCCATCTTTCTGCTCACCCGTCAATGCGGCATGCAGGAACAGGCATTTGCGTCGCCCCGTCAATTCTTGCCGGAACGGTGGATGGCGTCCCGTGGCGGAACTCAGGAGGGACACAATACGAAAGCGTTCGTGCCGTTTGGAGCCGGTCCGCGCTTTTGTCCTGGACGAAACTTGGCGGTGCTGGAGATTAAAGCCGTCATGGCGATGCTCTGTCGTAATTTTTCGATTTCAAAGCCGGCGGATGCCAAACCGGTCGAGGAGCAGTTCGGTTTCTTGATGGCCCCCACGAATCTGTTCGTCGACATGCATCGACGGGACGATGCGTCCTCGTCTGCCGCCGAGGAGTGGCCGCATGCCGGTGTGGAGCTGCCGCTTGCAAGCGCGCGCTCCTAGCTAGATGCGGGAAAAGTCCGCCAGCGGCGTTCTCGCATCGCGCACCGATCCGTGAAGCGTGAAGCGTATCTCGTGAACATACCTAGCAGGTTCAGAGACGAGAGACGAACGACGCTTCACGAACGACGAACGAAGAGGGTGGCCTTTTTTTCACATCCTGCGGGCTATTCTGACGCGGATACATCATCTGTCTCTAACGGGGAAGTTGCGGGGAGCGGGATGGTTCGCTCCGTGGGGGAGGCATGTCCTGAATGGATGAAGATCTTGGTTCAGGGCGAGCCGCGGAAGGCACCAACAAGCCGCCTGTCCCGCTCTGCCATTGGGCGACTGCCGCCCAGCGATTTTCGACGCCGCCAAGTTTCTGATACACATTCTTGAGGTGAAATTTAATCGTATTGAGGCTGACGTGCAGAATGATGGAAATTTCCCAATTGGTTTTGCCTTCAGCCACCCATCGCATAATCTCCTCTTCTCTCGCAGTCAGCGCCAGCTGGTTTGTCGCCGGCTGGTCCTCGTTCGGGCGGCTTGTGGCACGCAGGTAGGCCAGATGAAAATGGGGCGCAAGAATCTGCATCATGGTCCGCAATCGGTTCATCAAGCGCTGGTCGAAGTTGCTGAACGCATAGTAGGTGCAGAGTCCGAGTACGCCGCGCACCCCCACGGTCAGGCAGGACTTGATCCCTGCGTCCAGCTTAAGGTTGATCACCTCTCGAGGAATCGGCATATCCAGGCAATCCTCGCTGGAGACGGTGCCGATATGGGTTTTTTGAAGGAGTTGAATCGCCGGATCCGTGACATATCCCTGGGTCGCGTAGAGATGGGTATGCTCCTCGCCGTACGTTGAGTATCCAATTTCCAAAGTTTTCTTCTGAATATGAAACGAACCGTTCGCGGAGAAGCGGTGAGGAATCAGAGAACTCACGGCTTCCGTCAGGTCGGGCAATTGGGTGCGGTCCTGGATGCGCCGCACACGCTCCATGATTTCGCCCATATGCTGAAATTCTTTGCGCGAGAGATACTGGAAACTTTCAGGTCCGCGAAAGATCATGGCTCGACCTCTCTCGTCTATCGTGAGGATTTGAACTTGACGTCAGGATGCTCCAGCCGCGCCTAAATGCGGAAAGTGTGTCGCAAACGGAATTGTTCCGGCCGGCTGTTCCGCATTCAAAAAAAATTGTGATCGACTCATGGTTTCCTTCCGATGCGATGAATTTTTGCAAAGGAAGCTATGGGGACACCCGGATGAAGTTGTACGGCTTGGTTCCTATTCACAGAGTGGGGCCCTGGGCGAACATGCCGATTGTATCCCCTGGAGGTGTAGCGTACTAGGGTATTTAGAACCTAGTATAGAGAGCTGAGGCGATGAACTGCAATCGGGAAAAGATAGCCGCTGAATTGTCAGGAGATTCGACGCGGTTGATGGCTGAACCTCGGCTAACGTTGGATCTTCAAGGTGGGGCCGAGGGTGAGCCACTTCGTAGGGCCGAGCGCGGCCATATGGGGAAGGTGAGCCACAT
>JAJNBN010000487.1 GCA_021156225.1 Verrucomicrobiota bacterium
TTCAGCATGGCGGCGGTCATGATGAGCAGACTGAGGATCATGATGACGGTGTCGCTGCCGAAACCGGCGAAGGCCTGCTTGTAAGGGACCAATCCGGAAATGATGAGGGCGAGCAGCAGGCCGAGACCGACTACATCGGGCGGGATCCACTCGAAGGAGAAGCAGATGAGTGCCACTCCGATCAAGGTCAGCAATAAGCCAATCTCCAGGGTCATCGCCCGCAAGGTAGTGTCGGTATGGTGGAAAGGCCAATGGCGGGGAGCGATTGCGGCAACAAAAAAACGCGGAAGCCGTGAAGCTTCCGCGTTCGTGGAAAGGTCAGTGGGCTTAAGAAGGAAGTTCCCAGCCGCGGCGATAATCGCGCTTCACGTAAACACCGGCTTCCGGTGCGTTCTTCGCGCGCATCTTGGGGCCGTCCCAGATGAGCTTCTTGCCAGCGCGCTCGGCCACGCAGCCCAGCAAGATGATCTCGGTGAGGTAGGCGGCGATGTCGAATTCCGAGTAAGCCGGGCGACCACCTTTGCAGGCATCGACCCATTCTTGATAGTGACCGGGTGATTTCCAATAGTTCTCGGGGATCGCCTTCAAGGCTTCGTGTTCTTCGGAGGCCACGAGTTCCTTCTCGTCTTTCAGGCGCAGGAGGAATTTGGAGCCGTAATCATCGGGTGAAAAGATGCGGCCCTTGTCGCCGATGAGCAGGCAGCCGCTACCGGGAAGTTTCTTCATCTTCGCCACGATGTCTTCGGTGAGATCCGCGTGAGGACGGAAGGTGTCATTGCCATCGGGTGTGCCGTCATACCACATGAAGGTGAGGGGAGCGAACTTGCCGCGCTTGGGGAATTCGAACTGGATCTTCGCGCTGCGAGCATAGCTCTCTTTGTTCATGCCGGTGGTGGTGGCTTCTACGCTCGTGGGATAACCGAGATTCAAGGCGCGGAAGGGCATGTTGACAGTGTGACAGGCCATGTCGCCGAGCGCGCCAGTGCCGAAATCCTGCCAGCCGCGCCAGCCGAAGGTATGATAGACTCCGCGACGATTGGCCCTCTTCTTCCCATCCGCGCCGATCTCCTCCGGCCATTCCTTTTTGAAAGGACGGAACGGAGCACCGCCGAGCCACAGGTCCCAGTCCAAAGTATCCGGCACGGGATCAGCGCCGAGCGGGCGGTCCATGCCTTGGAGCCAGACGGGGCGGTTGCTCCAGACGTGTAATTGGCGGACTTGCCCGATGATGCCGGATTGGATCACTTCCACTGCGCGGCGCAGGCCATTGCCCGCACTGCCCTGATTGCCCATCTGCGTGGCGACTTTCTTTTTCTTCGCGAGGTTACGCAGATAGCGCGCCTCGGCGACCGAAAAGGTCAGCGGCTTTTGCACGAAGGCATGCTTGCCTTCTTGCATCGCCAGTGCCGCGGCGAGGGCGTGATGATGATCGGGCGTGGAGACGATGACGGCATCGATGTTCCCCATGATCTGGGAATACATGAGGCGGTAGTCTTGGAACTTCTTCGCTTGCGGATATTTCTCCCCGCGAGATTTCAAGGTGTTTGTATCGACATCGCACAGGGCGTAGATGTCTTCACCGGTCTTGGCCACTTCATCCGTATCGGTGGCACCTTTACCACCCGCACCGATGACGGCGATGTGCATCTTGCTGTTGAGGTTTTGCCCGCGCAAAAAAGAGGGAGCGCACATCGCTGCCAGACTGGTGGCCAGCAAGGAGCGGCGGATGAATTGGCGACGGCTTAAAGAAGACGGCTTTTCCGGAAAGGAATAGAACGTGGACATGTCGCTGTGGTAGAGCTTTTAAGCGGTGGAGACAACAACAATCATGGGCAGTGGAAGAAGTTGGGAAGATGTCCTGAACAAAACCGAAAAAGCTACTGTCGCGTCTTTTTCTGATAAGTCAAAAAATCATGCGGGAGCCTATGGAGCGGGCAGAAGTCCGGGATTGGAAAACGGCTCGCGAAAGGCTGGCCAGAGGTTACTATCACAAAATAGAAATGAAGAACTGGGCCTACCTGATGATCTGGCTGTGCGCATGTAATTGGCTGCTCGCAGCAGAGCCAGTGACGAAGCTGAAAAGCGATGAGTCGGTGACGCTGTTTCCGGCGTTGGGCTGGCGCAATCCTTCGGCCGAGGGGTGGGTCATTGAATTCCATGGCTGGGTCTATGAGCGCGAGCCGAGGGGGGCTTCGGTGAGAGTATTGGAGAAGCTGTGGGGGCTGAAGCTGGAGGATTTAAGCGGAGAGGATCAACAGTGCTTCAAAGAACGTTCCCGATGGTTCCTGGTGGATAATGAGCGGGGGAAGAACCTGCATGTGACGTTTGACGGCAGGTCGATTGACTTGGGTAAGACGGGGTCGGATGGGCACTTGCAAGCCAAAGTCACGACGGATGGGTGGTTGTTCAACGGGCTGAAGCCTATGGCGGGACAGACTAACGCGGTTTTAAAAGAAGGCACGAACGTCGTGACCTTGAAGCTGGCCGAGAAGGACAAACGCGTCATCCAAGGTGCGGTCCATCTGGTGGGAGAAGAGGGGTGGACGGTGGTGTCGGACATCGATGACACGATCAAGGTCACCGAAGTGCGGAACAAGGAAGCCTTGGTGCGGAACACGTTTTGCCGGGCCTTTCAACCGGCGGAGGGGATGGCGAAGGTTTACACGGAATGGGCCGGGCAAGGGGCGGTATTCCACTACGTGTCAGCGAGCCCGTGGCAGTTGTATCCGGATCTGGAGGCGTTCCGCGCGGAGCACCAGTATCCGGCAGGGACGTTTCATCTGCGGGATTTGCGGGTCAAAGATCAGAGCGGGGTGGAGTTTTTGAGGAACTCAGGCGAGTTCAAACCGTCAGAAATCGGACGTTTGCTGACCCGGTTTCCGAAACGGAAGTTCGTGCTGGTGGGAGATTCGGGAGAGCATGACCCGGAGATCTACGGGGAACTGGCGCGGAAGCATCCCGCCCAGGTGGTCCGGGTGCTCATCCGGGATGTGACCCAGGAGACCGCCGAGGCAGAGCGCTATCGTGCAGCGTTTCAAGGTGTTACACGGGAAAAATGGGCGATATTCAAGCATCCGGACGAAGTTAAGCACTTGGGGCCGGTGAAAGGGGAGGAAAAGGGCCGCTGAAACTGGGAAACCCGACCAAAACGCAGGGATTTCAGGCTTGCCTTTTTGGGCGTCGAAAGAAACAGTGCGCGTTCTAAATTATATGAGTTCGGAAAAAACAGTGACCGCAGCCCCGACGCCAGCAGCAGCGCCCGCGCCCGATCTGTCCTTTCAGTTGATGACCTTCCTAGAGGTCTATAAGAAACAGATTGGCATCGCGATCCTGATCGGGGCTGTGGCGGCGACTTTTGGTTACGCACATACGGTGAACCAGAAGAAGAAAGAAGCCGAAGCTGCTACCGCGCTGGCGCTCGTGGAACTGAATGTGCCCCCCCCCGCTCCCGGAGCGAAGCCGGCGGAGCCGAACCCGGACGACTATTTCAAAGTGGCCGCTGATCACGCGGGCACAGGCGCCGCCGAGCATGCTCTTTTCCGCGGTGCCCTGGCTCTATTCGAGGCCGACAAATTTACCGAGGCGCAGCAGAAGTTCGAGGAATTCGTGGGCAAATATCCAGACAGTTCCGTGAAACCAATGGCGGAACTCGGGGCAGCCGCCAGCTTGGAATCACTGAAGCAATTGGACAAGG
>JAJNBN010000488.1 GCA_021156225.1 Verrucomicrobiota bacterium
CAACAATAGACCCAGTTTCATAATTTGCCTCCGGTTCAGTTTCCCGTGTCCAATCCTTCAGTTACTTCGTTCCTGCGGGCACGATCTTGTAAACCTTGCCCGTCTTCCCGGTCACCGCATTGCGACCGTTCAACAACACATACAGCTCGCCCGCTTCATCCTCACCCATCGCCGTCACATAGCCACCCAGCTTGCCATTGGGCAGATTGTCCACCGTCAGGGCTTCATACGGCCATTGGCCTGCACCATCCTTCGGCCGGCTGGCCACGATGACCACACCGTCCGGTGCTCCCGGATTCCGCGTCCAGTCCGCGAACACATACTTGCCTTCAAGCGCAGGAATCGCTTTCCCGCGATAGACATACCCCCCCGTGACACTCGTGCCCTTCAGGTCCGTGCCGCCGGGATGTCCTGCGCGGTTCTTGTAGGCCACGATCGGGTCGATGAATTTACCGCCATCCGCCGCTGTGGCCGCGGGCGTCTCTGGCGGCTTGATGGGATTCTCCGGGTTAAACCCGATCATCCCCTCGCGCAGGTTCCAACCATAGTTCCCGCCCTTCACGATAATGTTAATTTCCTCGAACATCCCCTGGCCCACATCAGCCACGAACAACTCTTGCTTGCCACCCTTGTCAAATGACAGTCCCCAAGGATTGCGGATGCCATACGCGTAGATCTCCGGTTTGCCACCGCCCTTCGCGAACGGATTGTCCTGCGGTACCGCATACGGCTGCTT
The DNA here is from genome assembly GCA_021156225.1 of Verrucomicrobiota bacterium. GTDB lineage: Bacteria > Verrucomicrobiota > Verrucomicrobiia > Limisphaerales > JAEYXS01 > JAEYXS01. The sequence continues at coordinate 737 of JAJNBN010000488.1, forward strand.
GCCATCCACGTCGATGCGCAGGATTTTGCCCAGGATGTTGTCCTTGTCCTGCCCGTTTCCTTTAGGTCCATGGCCGATGCCCTTGTCATTGCCGCCACCACCGTCGCCCATGCCGATGTAAAGATAGCCGTCTGGTCCAAACGCGATCCGCCCGCCATTGTGATTAAAGGAAGGTTGGTCCACCTGCATCACGATCCGCTCCGAGCTGATATCCGCCTTCTTCGGATTTTTCGCATCCACCGTGAACTCGGAGATGTGGCTCGTATGATCCCATTTCTCGGGCGCACCTGTCCGCACAGGCGCGCTGTAATACACATAGAATTTCCGGTTCTGCTTGAACTTGGGATGAAACGCCAGGCCGAGGAACCCACGTTCATCAAACCCCTCGCGCAATTTCGTCATCTTGGGCCGCAGATCAAGGAACAGCTCCTCCGCCAGCTTGCCGTCCTTGCCGTAGAGATGCGCCGTGCCCACCTGGTCTACGATCACCAGATTGCCCGAACCATCCGGGATGGACGTCAAAATCATAGGTGACACCAAACCCTCCGTGACCAGCTTCATCGAGGCGGTTTCAGCTCCTTGCGTGCTCATGGCAGCACTCAGGCAAAAGACCGCCGCCAACTTCAAAATGGATTTCATGCGCCGCAATATGCCATCCCCCTTTCCAAAAGCGAGCCGAGAAATGACCATCAAATACGCACCCAGATTCTCAATCTTGAGAGCCATAAAATTTCTTTCCTCCAGCATTGCACCTGCCTCCCGCATTTGGCACAACAACGCCTCCTTTTCCGACGTACACAGTATGAAAAAAGAACCGAAGAAAAACACCGAACTTCTCCTGCTGAATCTCCTTAAACAGATTCTCCCCAAAGCCACCGACGACGCCAAGCTCGCCGGCAAAATCTACAGCGCCATCGAGAATGAATTAAAATCCAAGGCCCGCACCAAGGCCTTCGAGACTTTTTGCGATAAAGTCGCCCTGCCCGACCTGGATGCCAAGAGCATCGCCGAGGTGAAAGAACAGCTCGCCGCCTCCTTCGGCGATGGCGATGTGACGATCAAGCCCAACAAGAAGGAACAGACCCTCACCGTGGAAGTCGCCATGCCTGATGGCACCCAGTTCACCAGCGAGATCAAGGTGAACCCGAACGCCACGAACGAAGCCAGCGACGAACAGGAAGTGAAGCTCAAGTTCATCCCCTTCCCCGTCAGCCTGCCCGGCGACAAGGAACTCGTCTGGCTGCTCGCCAAGCGTGAAAGCATGTCGAACGACGAAGCCGCCATCGCCCTCACCAAGCTGGAAGAACATTTCTGGGCCACCAAGGCAGGTCAGAAGCTCCAGAAGGACCGCGTGGAAAAATGCTTCCCGGAATTCATCGGCCGCGTCCCCGGCGGCATGCTCACGGAAGTCGGCCTCAAGCGCCACTACAAGACTCCAGAAGTCCTGAAGATCCTCCGCAGCACCGGCCAAACGAAGTAAGTCTCAACCGTTTAAACGAAACTGCCGGTGGAAGCCATTCTTCCACCGGCAGTTTGCTTTTTAACATCCGAAAATACGCGCGCTAAACTAGAACGGACGCCGAGAAATGTTCCCCCTCTCCCCTCAATGGGGAGAGTGTCCCTGTTACCATTTGCACAACGGTCTGTGAGCGCCGGTTGCAGATCCATGGGACGGAAGCATAAGGCTTATCAAAAGATTCCGACAATTACCGAAACCTTCGGCTACGCCTTGCGGCTGGCGCGTATTCAGAAACTGTGACAATCGTGGAAGCCGCTGCAAAAGCGGGAGTTACACGTGCCAGACTTGAGCGGATTGAACACCAACCAGTGCAAGCTACTGACCATGAATTGGAGGGACTCCGCAGGTTGTTTCCGATTGAACTCGATCCATGGAACAAATCCTCCAACAGTTGATGCCATGTTGGCAATTGCACCACCATAAACCCGCTTCCTAACCACGAGTGATTGCGTTGCTACGTGCTTGTTAGAATGATGCTTGCTCACAGCATACCGTTTGCCCATGTGCTGATCAGCAATTATTGCGATTACCTACCGGCCGACAGATTTGCTGGCAATGGGTTTTACAACTAAGGCAAGAATACATCGGTGCACGGGCCGATTCGCGGCAAAGTGCAGCGCCCGTAGCATCCGGCGCCGACGGGGCAACGCCACCTGTGGTATGCGTTGCCATTTTGCCACCTGCAAATCAAGCTCTTACGTCGGCAAGCCCCGGACAACTGGATCACCACCCAGACCAGCGCTGTCAGTCCCAACACCATTGGCCAGCACCTTCGCCAGCGCCGCTTGGAACTTCACCTGCTCCAGAACCAGGTAGCCAAGCGTATTGGTGTCCACAAAGCCTCCATCCAGAACTGGGAACGCGGCTTGGGCAAACCCATGATCAAACACCTCCCCGCCATCATCCAGTTCCTCGGCTACGACCCTTCAGCCACGCCTAATTCGTTCCCTGCCATATTGATCCATCTCCGCCGCAAGCTCGGGTTGACGCAGCAGGATCTGGCCCAGGTGCTCGCCGTAAATCCTTGCTCCGTTGGCCGATGGGAAGGAGGCCAAGGCTTACCGCTGGCTAAAACCATGGCGGCCATAGAAAACCTCTTCAAAAACTGCGCCTGAATTTCGAGGTCTCCACCAAAGCCGGTCAAATGGTGGAACGCAACTTCATCGCCTCTTACCCGGAGCCCCTGACGCTTACGGCCCCACGCACGGCGGGTTGGTTGCTGCGCCAAGTTCAGGCGTTGTATCAGGTGGAGGCCCGGTTACGAGCGCAACGGGCGGGACCACGACTGCGTCAGGCCGTTCGTGCCGCTGAAAGCCAGCCGGTCATCCGGCGGCTGGAACAAGCCCTCATCCGTCTCAAGGCCAAGGGGCGTTACCTGCCGCAGAGTCCTTTGGGCCAAGCCCTCGACTATGCCTTGGGCCAGTGGACCACGCT
>JAJNBN010000489.1 GCA_021156225.1 Verrucomicrobiota bacterium
AAGAAGCGCATCCGGGATTTGATGTTCAGGATGTTCGGCGTGCTCAGGATACACACACCGCCAGGCTTCAGAATGCGATAGAACTCGCGCACCGTTTCCCGGTAATGCTCCAGATGCTCGATTACTTCCGTGGCCGTCACCAGGTCAAAGGTATTATCCGCATAGGGAAGGCCCTCGTGGTTCAGGTTGGCGACATCGACCTTTTGTCCCGCCAATTGCATCAAGGTATCGGTGTAATCACACGCGGATGATTCGACGCCGAAGCGGTCCTTCATCGCCTTGATCAACTGGCCGCGACCTGAGCCGACATCCAGATGCTTCTTGATGGGGCGCTGGGCGTGATAGCCGGCCACGAGATCCAAAACCGCCGTATAAATGTTTTCTGTGCTCACAAGTTTGGGGTAAACCCGCAGAGACACAAACTGCGGACCCTCCCGTTCTAAGAGGGGTGACGACTGGCATTCAAGCGCAGACTCTGGCAATCTGCATCCCACATGAGCGGTCCAACGCCCAAAAAAGTCCTCATTACCGGTGCCGACGGCCTCCTGGCCCAAGCCATGAAAGCCCTGAATCCCTCGGGATTCACGCTGGTTTTCCGCTCACGCTCAGAGTTTGACCTGCAAAATCCTGGTCAAATGGCCGGTCAATTGGACGCGCTCCAGCCCGCCTTGGTCATCAATACCGCCGCCTACAATCTGGTGGATAAATGCGAAGTGGAGCGCGACCTCTCTTGGGCGATCAATGCCACGGGCCCGCAGGCTTTGGCCGGGTTATGTGCCCAACGGGGCATCCAGCTTATCCATTACGGTACCGATTACATCTTTGATGGAGCCCAACGGGTGCCTTACACCGAGGCCGACCAACCGAACGCCATCAACCACTACGCCGCCGGTAAACTGGCGGGGGAACAGGCCGTTTTAGCCGCCAGTCCCCATCACCTTGTCCTGCGCACGAGCTGGCTCTTCGGCATCAACCCCATTCGCTCCCAGCGCTCCTATATTCACGCCATCGTTCGGCAGGCCTTGGATGGCAAACCCATCCGCGCCACCACCGATCAACAAGCTGCCCCCACGTATGTCGGCGATTTGGCGGCGTGGACTTTCGAATTGGCTGCAAAACCGACGGGAGGCTTGTATCATGCCGTGAATGACGGGGGGCTGAGCCGTTTTGATTGGACCAAAGAGATTCTTGCCGCTGCCCAAACCGCTGGCTTGATCTCCGCTGTTCCACCCGTGGAGCCTGTTACTACCGCCTTCTTTAATTCCACCATCCGCCGCTCCACCTATAGCTGGCTTAGCAACGCGAAGCTGACTGCGTCTCTGGGCCACCCCTTGGGCTCATGGAAAACCGGCATGGACGCCATGTTGCGCCAGCCCTTGTGGCCCGAGGCGGGGCGTTGAAAGGGGGTAAAATTTACGGGATGAGACACGGTTCAACGCTTTAACTTTTTAACCTTTCAACGATTTCCCCCTCGCGCATACTTCCGCCGCTTCGATGATTACTGATTGGGATAGCCAGATTTTGCCCTGCACCGCTGCAATGGGAACTTTCTTTAGCCGGAAGGTTCTCAGCCGCCAGTTTTCCCCTGACGCTAAACCGGCCATCCCTTATCGTTTCCCCGCAACATGATTCATGAACGCAAGCAATGCCGTGCCTGTGGTTCCGCCCGGCTCGAACTGATCGTCGATCTTGGCGAGACCGCCCTGGCCAATGACTTTCTCGATGCTGGAGAGGTCTTCAGCTATCGCACCTTTCTGCCTTTGCGCCTCCGGCTTTGCCGGGATTGCACCCTGGTGCAACTCGCCGAAGTCGTTGATCCGGGTGTGCTGTATTCGCGCTACGCCTACGTGACCTCCACCTCGCGCACGATGGATGAGCATCTTTCCCGTCAATGCGAGCATGTGCTGGCGGCTGCGGGGGTGAGTGGAAAAACCAAGGTCTTGGAGATCGCCAGTAACACCGGCCTTTACCTCCAAAAGTTTAAGGCCAAGGGCTGTCAGGTCATCGGCGTAGAGCCGGCGCGCAACATCGCAGAGATCGCCGAACGTGAGGGCATCCCGACCTGGACGGATTTCTTCAACGCCCACAATGCCGAACAGGTCCGCCAGGAGTGGGGCAGCCCGGACGTCATCTTGGGCCGTCATGTCTTCGCTCACATCGACGACTTGCAGGATTTGGTGAAGGGGCTGGAAGTACTCGCTCACGAACGGACCTTGGTCGGCTTTGAGGTGCCTTACCTCGTCGATTTCTTTGAGAAGGCGGAATACGACACCGTCTATCACGAACACCTTTCCTACGTGTCCGTCCACTCAGTGCAAGCGCTCCTGAAGGGCACGCCGTTCCAATTGGAACGTATCAAGTATTATCCCATCCACGGCGGTTCCATCCTGTTCCAGTTCCGTCGCAAGTCTGCTGGTGTGCCAGTGCATGAAAGCGTGGCCGCTTACCTGAAAAAAGAAGCCGACCTGAAGCTCGCGGAACCGGCTACATGGCATCCATTCGTTCAGAAGGTGCAGCATATCCGTGATGAACTGCCCAAGCTGGTTCGTAAGCTGAAGGCGGAAGGCAAACGTGTCATCGGTTATGGTGCCTCCGCCAAGGGGAACACCTTGCTGAACACCTGCGGCTTCACGGACAAAGACCTCGACTACATTATCGACAACACGCCGTTTAAGCAGGGCAAGGTGGCTCCGGGCTCATGGATTCCCGTGAAGCCGCCGGAAATATTGCTTAAAGATCAGCCGGATTACGCGCTCTTGCTCGCGTGGAATTTCGCGCCGGAGATCGTCCGGCGCGAGGTGGAGTATCAACAGCGTGGCGGGCGTTTCATCGTGCCCATTCCCGCACCCAAGATCATCGAGTTCAACGGCCAGCCGGCCTTGTGAGTGAGATTTGCTATGGACTACAATTTCAGTGCCAGCTTCTGGCGCAAACGCGCGGTCAAGGCTGCCTTGGACCGCCGGGATGACAACCGCACTTGGTGTGGATTTCGTTTTCGCAAATTTCCTTCCGATGGCATCGCCATGCAGGAATTGCTCTGCCGTTGCCGCCCGCAGGTTTTGGTGGAGTTGGGTACCCAATACGGCGGCAGCACGCTTTTTTTCTCCTCCTTTGCCGCGCAGGCGGGGATTGAGACCATTGTGACGGCCGACATTGTCGCGCTGGAGCGCCCTGATGTTCCCATCGCCACCTTCCTGACGGGCGATGACACGTCTCCGGAGATTTTCGCGCAGATAAAAGAACTGGTGGGCGACCGGACCTGCTCGGTGGTCATTGATTCGGATCATCGCGCGGAACATGTGGACAAGGAATTGGAACTCTACGCTCCTTTGGTGACTCCGGGCCAGGCGCTGATCATGGAGGACACGCATGTGGACGTCTTAGATTTTAAGAAGTTCCGGGAAAACGGCGGGCCCTTGCGGTCCATCCAAAAATACATGCCCAAGCATCCTGAGTTTGAGCTGACCACGGATATCGAGCCCTACATCACCTCGAACTTTTTTGGTTATTGGGTGAAGAAATCATCCTGACGGACAGACGGCGAGCGAGCATGAACTACAGCCTCATCGTTCCGTATTTCAAGACGCCGGAAGTGACGCGGCTGTGCCTGTATTCCATCTTCAAGTTCAGCGGCGGCAACCCCGAGGTCATCGTGGTGGACAATGCGCCGGACAGCGCCGAGTCGGCCACTCGAATGTTTTGGCCGGTTGGAATCAAAAAAACTGGCGGTCCTGAGCACGTTCGAGCGAGAGGCAAATCCCCTCCGGCCTTTGCGCAAAAAGATTCGTGATTGGTGGCACCACCTGCGTCACGTGCATCAGCCGGGATACAAGGCGTCCGGCAAGCTGATGATGTTTTTCTTTCTGACGCGCCTCAGCACGTTGAAACAATCCGGTTTCGTCTTTCTGCGCGATGGGCATATCACTCCCGCCCATTTTGCCAATACGGGATTGCCGGTCGAGGTGTTGAGCCTGGTGGAGATAAGCCGGTTGATGTGGCACACCAGCAACATCACGAGCATCCTCACCGGGCAGATGACCGATCCGGCGCTGTTGAAATCTTACCAGACGAAACGCGAGCAGTTACTCCATCATCCCTTCATGGTGGAGCGCTTCGGTGATATCTTGGCCAAGCACAGGCTGCCTTGAAACGACGATGAGCGCATC
>JAJNBN010000490.1 GCA_021156225.1 Verrucomicrobiota bacterium
CGGGGACAGTAACTAACCCTCTGACGAGGGTAAATGAAGAATGATGAAATCCGAATGACTGAAAAAAGCAAACGCCTCAAGTGATGGCTTGAGGCGTTTGCAGTAAAGTTACGTTGGGGCTGAGAGGCTTACATTTCCGGGCCAGAGGGCGGCGGTGGATTGTTCTGCAGGGCGATGGCCTCGGCGATCTGCTGGGGGGTGAGTTTCAAGACGGCTTCGCGCATCTCCTTGCCGGGCTTGAATTTCACGACGGCGCGGGGAGGGATGGGCACGTCGGTGGCGGGCGCATTCGGGTTACGGCCGATGCGGGCTTTGCGTACTTTGACTTCGAATACGCCAAAGTTGCGCAGCTCCACATTCTTGCCTTCAGCAACGGCTTGGGAAATGTAGTCCAAAGTCTTTTGGACGACTTCCAAGATTTGTTGCTGAACAAGTCCTGTCTCGCTGGCAATCCGCACTACCAAGTCTCTCTTTGTCATAGCCTCTCCTGGTTGGTCTTCACCCGTTTCTTTTAGCTTGGAGTATTCATAACTCCTTTGTGTGCAAAGGTCAAGAAAAAGAATCCCCGCCAGTTATGGGCGGGGATTTCTGCGAAAGGAGATTAGACTGGCTAAGTTTAGCTTTCTACAACGCTAATTTCGACTGGTTCCACGCTGATGCCGAGGCCGACGAGCCACTTGATGGTGGCTTTTACCTCAGGGCGCAGACCGGATAATTCGAGGCAAACGATTCCAATCTCGCCAGTTACGCTGGCTTGGCGGACGTTCGTGACGACCTTAAATTTCTGCGAAATCTGCCAGATAATGGGCTCGGTGATCTTCTTGGGCGGATACATCAGCCACAGGCGGGTGTTCTGGTGCTTGGGAGCGGCAACAGCCTTGGCGGATTTCGCGGTTTTCTTAGGTTTGGTGGGCATGGCAGCTCCTTTAACCTCCGGCGATGGCCGGGATGATGCTGACTTCGTCGCCGTCTTTGAGCGGCGTTTCCTTGTTCTGAAGAAAACGGATATCTTCCTCATTCACATAGACATTCACGAAGCGGCGGACGCCACCGTTCTCATCCAGCAAGCGTTCCTGGATGCCGGGATAGCGGGACTGCAGTTCGTTGATGGCCCCGCCGATGGTGTTGGCGGTGACTTCCACAACCTCTTCGTTGTTCGTGAGCTTGCGGAGCGGAGTTGGGATACGGATATTCACTGGCATAATAAAGTTAGGCTTTGCACGCGGCATCTTCGGTTTCCAGCAAGCCCTCGAATTCACGGAGGCTCGGGCGGATCTCACGGGTCTGACCGACACTGTTGACGACGGCGTCGAGTGTCTTGAGACCGTTACCGGTGATGCAGAGGACAGCGGAATCTTCCGCCGGGATCTTGCCTGAGGCAATGAGTTTCTTGGCGACACCCACAGTGACGCCACCAGCGGTCTCGGCGAAGATGCCTTCGCATTCAGCGAGGAGCTTGATGCCTTCGCGGATCTCGTCATCGGAGACGTCATCGCTATGGCCGCCCGTTTCCTTCATCACGCGCAGGGAGTAGAAACCATCCGCAGGCGTGCCGATGGCGAGGGATTTCGCGATCGTGTTCGGCTTTACGGGCTTGAAGAAGTCCAAGCCTTGCTTCTGGGCGGCCGAGATCGGATTGCAACCGGTGGCTTGCGCACCGTGAATCTTCCACTTGGTGTTCGAGACGAGCCCCAGCTTGGAGAACTCCTGGTAGCTCTTATGGATCTTGGTGAGCAAGGAGCCGGAGGCCATCGGGATGACCGTGTGCTGCGGAATGCGCCAGCCCAATTGCTCTTGGATCTCGAAGCCCATGCTCTTGGAGCCTTCAGCGTAGTAGGGGCGCATGTTGACGTTCACGAACGCCCAGCCGTACTTGCCGGCGATCTCGGCGCAGAGACGGTTCACTTCGTCGTAATGACCCTTGATGCCGATGACATTGGCGCCATAGACGAGGGAGTTGATGACCTTGCCGTGTTCCAGATCGGCGGGGATGAAGACGTAAGCCTTCAAGCCAGCCGCAGCGGCATTCGCGGCGACGGAGTTGGCGAGGTTGCCGGTGGAAGCGCAGGCGACGGTGGTGAAGCCGAGCTCAACAGCGCGGCTGAGGGCGACGCTGACCACGCGGTCCTTGAAGGACAGGGTGGGGTAGTTCACGGCGTCGTTCTTGATCCACAGTTCGCGGATGCCGAGACGTTTGGCGAGGCGATCTGCCTTCACCAGCGTGGTGTAACCAACTTGGTTGCCCACGGTGGGTTCGCCCGCGACGGGGAGCAGCTCGCGATAACGCCACATGTTCTTCGCGCGGCTCTCGATGGAGGCGCGGGTGAGCGAGCCACGGATGGCCTCGTAATCATAGACGACTTCGAGCGGGCCGAAATCGAATTCGCAGACGTGGGTGGCGGCGAGGGGATATTCGTGGCCGCACTCGCGGCACTTCAACGCCTTCATGAAACTTTTCTCGTTTGCCATATCGCTTCTGTTCGGTAGGGAAGAGGCAAAACAAAAACCTCTTCCCGAGGTTGCGAGAAGAGGTGAAATCTAATTCTTGTGCTCTTCTCATTTTCCCCGAAACGCACTGCGTTCCGAGCTGGTTAGCACCTGACGTTGAAGTTGCACTTCAACCGGTTGCCGTGATTTCACTGGGCCAGTCCCTCAATCACTCTGAATGAGACCGTTGTATCAACGGATACGGATAGATTGATATAATCGTAAAAAGAGTCAATAGCTTTTTTCGCTTCTCTCTCCGTTTTCCGCTTACCGACCAAGACCTGCCAACACTTGAGTTCGTCAGTTCGTAAATAGACAAGGGTAGTCAATCAGGTGTTCACCCCGGTCTTGGCATGGGCAGTGCTAAAGAAAGGCCAGACAGCGATTAAAAGAAGTAAACGAGGGAATGCTGTCGAGACGTATAAGACCCTGATGGGGAGCGAGATAGTGGACGGCGGTGGGGATACGCGTGAATGGGGATCGGAAGAAACAGGAACGAACATTTGTCCTGAGATGGGACGAAAGATGTTCGGCAGCCGAGACAGTAAGACATAACAAACCAAATAAACCTATGAACGCATACAACCAACCAAACGGAATGACGCAACTGGTGCCAACGGGAGAACGCCGGCCGGGGCTGCTTTTGGTGGAGGATGATGCCCACCTCATGGAGCTGAACCGTCACGTTTTTCAGCAGGAAGGTTTCCGGGTGTTCGAGGCCACGTCGGAGCAATCGGCCTTGTGGCTGTGGCAGCGGCATCAGCGGGAGATCGATGTGGTGTTCACGGATGTGATGATCCCGGACCGGAGCACGGGTGTGGATCTGGTGAAGAAGTTGCGGCAGCAACGGCCAAATCTGCGGGTGATCTATACGAGCGGTTTCAGCCCGGAATTGGTCGGGTTGGAAGAGACGGGAGAATCCTTCATCCAAAAGCCGTATTCACTGCGGCAGTTGATTGATGGAGTGGTGGAAGCTTTGGAAGCGCCGTTGCAGACGGCGTTGACGCGCGCGGAACTGGCGCGGTCGCTGGCGTGAATTTGTGGGGACCCCCCCCCGGTGGTAAAAATAAAAGCCCCGTCAGTTTAGGCTGACGGGGCTTTTGCTTTCGCGATGGAAAATCAACCGCCGGTCTGGGTGCGGTAAGCGTCGGGTGTGAGGAGTTTGGCGAGGTC
>JAJNBN010000491.1 GCA_021156225.1 Verrucomicrobiota bacterium
AGTGGGAAAAACTGTGAATACAGCAACCGCTCATACCGGTAGTGTGCCACAATCTTTTCCAACTCCGCCCGGCGCTCCTTCAAGATCGTTTTATCTGGTGCCAGCGCCACCACCCACGCGGCAAAGGCCGGTTCCCTCACCCCATTCACTTCCTGTCCACGACGCGGCGCAACCTTTCCATATTCGCGCAACTGCATTTGCGCCAATGCCACCGCCTCCTGTTCCGTCTGCTGCGGTTTCCACCACTGGTTCATCACCCGCCAGTCGTGCTCAAATTTTTTGACATCCTCGTTGTCGAACTTCATCCCGATGGGGAGGCTCTCCATCGCCACGGTTGCCCCGGCTTGCAACCCTCGCGCGTAAGCGGCCTTCAAATCCTTATCCGTCTCCATCTCCCACAATCCACGCAAGCACGCGTTAGGAATCGACGCCGTCCATGAATGCCTAGGACCATGCTCAAAGATCATCCCACCTTCACAAGCTGCCAGTCGTGAAATACTCCTTTTTCCACCAACCTCTTGCATGGCCTGCCGATACATCTTGTCCCACTTACTGTCACCCGTGAGCTGATGCATCCACTTCAACACAAACAAAACCCGCGGTGAACTTTCCCACGAGATCTCATGGAACTGCCCACGGATCTTGAACGGTTCCTCCGCCGGCATCTTCCAGCCGAGCGCGATGATGATGTCCACCATCTCCGTTACTTTCGCTACGATCCGCGCCCGCTCCGCTTTGTCCGGCAAATCCGTCTGCAGATATCGCCACATGCCGAAGAGCCACGGAGCCGTCTGGTCATTGGAACCCATCGGGTAATGACTCACTCCATCCGTGCCCATACCGCGCGCCACAAACCCTTTCACTTCGCTCACCGACGCCAGCTTCATCAATCCCCGCGCCATCCGCCGCACCTTCTCCGCATCCGCCTTGCTCTTGGTCACCTTCCAGCGATCAATCATCGCATCGATATATAAGCCGTTGAAAAATCCCCCGTTCTCGATCGGGCTCCACCAGCCCAGTGCATTCGGCTTCCCCAGGCGACACTCCTCGGGCGTGGGTATAATCACCTTCCCCTGCTCATCCGCGAAATCCAGCATCACATCGTGCTTGTCCACCATGCGACGCCAAACCTCATCATGCGCTGACTGTGCTGCTGTTTCGGCTTTAGAAGTCTCTGCCCTCAATATGAACGGTGCCGCCAACGTGAGACCCAAGCCCGCCTTGATTGCCGTCCGCCGTGAAATGATCCTGTTCATACGCAGTTGATGCCTGACTTAACCTCAGAAACGGCTGAACCGACAAGCACAGTTTCTTACTTCACGCAGGCTCAACTCACCACCGGTATCTGCCCCTTCACTGCCTCACTTCATTTTCCGCTCGACCTTGCGTTCATAGTTCGCCAGCGCGCGTCCCGCTTCTGCACGCACCTTCTCATCCGTCTCGTTGTTCACCAAGTACTCTAACCATTGCTTCACATCTGGATCCGGCAGATAGCCCGTCAGCGTCTCGGTCGCTTCCTCTCGCACCTTCCTGTCCAGCTTGCCATTCGCCACCGCTTCAAGGAGGGCAACTCTCAATTCGGGATTCACCACTCCGTTCAACTGCCGAAAGATATCTGCCTGCCATTCAGGATTGGCCGTGGCGTGATACGCCCGCACCATCGCGCTCACCACCTCATCAGGACGCTCGCCGGCCGCCCGCAATATCCGCAAGGCCGCCACCTTCTCTTCCACTCCTGTTGCTGCATTGAGAATGATCGCCTTGGCCGAAGCGATGGTTTCGGCAGCATCCGGTTTCGCCCCTCCTTTGCCCGCGTCAACTTGGGCCGCTTTCGGTCCACTCGTAGCGGCCTGGGCGCGCAGCGCTTCCAGCTCTTGCACCTGTCGCCTGAGCACGCCGACTTCCCCCCGCAAGCGGAGCAATTCGCTTTTCTCCTCGGGTGCAATCTCCCGTGTCATCACTGGCGTCGTCACGTTGGCTGCTCGTTGCGCTGCCGCCAGGGCATCAACTTGCTGCCTTAAATTTTGATTCAGTTCGTTCAGCCTGGTCCGGTCCCGTTGCTGGATGACCAAGGGTACGGCCAGTCCGGTAACGAGCACCGTCGTCAGCAGAGTTTTCTGTAGGGTAGTCATGGCTAGGGCATTCGTTGTGGCAATGGCCGTTGAGCTTTGCAGCGCCGCCTCCCCGAGGGTGACGGCCAGGGAAATCGTCGCGGCTAGGCCCGCTGGAGCCGCCTGCACCGCATGGTTTGAGATGGCCAGGGCAAGTGCTCCCGCACTCACGGTGATGCCCCGCTTGCCCAAGGCTTCCCGCAATCTTTCCACGGCGCGACTGACCCGCTTCTGCGCCGCCTCTTCACTGCTACCGATGATCTGCGCCATCTCCCGCGCAGTCTTGCGCTCGAAGTAGCGGAGCAAGACCGCATCGCGATCCGCTTCATTCAATTCAGCAAGAGCCTCATCCAGATGTTGGGAGACATCTTCCCAGACCGGGTCTGGATGGTGGGCAAGCGTTTCATTCATGGTGGCAGCTTCTTTTTCGCGTTCACCACGCCGCACATCGGAGCGGATGGCATTGGCCGCCAGGTTCCGCGTGGTCCGGTGCAGCCATCCGGCGAGCACCCGATGTTCCGTCAGTTGAGCCGCCTGACACGCCAAGGCCACAAACACCGCCTGCGCCACGTCTTGGGCCAGATGCACATCTCTGACCATGCGAAACGCAATGGAGTGCACCAAATCGACATACCGCCTCGTCAACTCCGCGAACGCCGCCTCTGACCGTCGTCCGGCATACTCACCCAACAGTTCCTGGTCACTCAGGTGTTTCATTACTCATTATAAAGTAACCGTCCGCTGGAAAACCGGACAAGGGCGTATCTTTACTTCGCTTGGGCAAAAACCCTCCTGATGATCGCTTGCCTCACTACTTTTAATCATGCCCGCCACTCTAACCTTGCCAGCCTTCGATATCCGGCGCTAAGTATACATGTCGTCATTTAAGACAGGGCCAATCGCCGGGCTTGTTGGAGTTGTACGGGAAAGCCATTGGTCCCCAATCCGTACAACTATTATGAAGCCATATCTGGTTGCCGCAGCCGCCCGTTGGTTCTCCCTTCTTCTCTTTACCCTTTCGCTTGTTACGTTGCACGCCGGGCCCTTGCCCAATCCCGCGCCTCGTGAGGATTTTTGGGTTACCGATGGCACGGTGCTCTCGCTGCTCGAGCACAATGGCCAGCTCTATGTCGGCGGTGCTTTCTCCAGCGTCGGGCCCAATACCGGCAAAGGCGCCATCTTTTCCAACGCTCAATCGACTCCCAATCTCAACTGGCCCAAGCTTCGCCCTCGTGTTCACGCCGCCGTGAGCGATGGCACCGGTGGTTGGTATGTCGGCGGTGCCTCGTTTAGTGATTATCAGGCGGGCAATGCGGTCCGCTATCTGTTCACGCACCTCACCAATGACCGGACGATCGATGCGGATTTCAATCTCCAGGTCGGGGGCGAAGTCTATACGTTGCTGCGTGATGGCGATACGCTCTACGTCGGCGGCAATTTCATCGATATCGGTGGTGCCGACCGTGGTTACGTCGCCGCCATCGATCTCACTACCGGCACGGTCAAGGCGTGGAATCCAGATATGAACCTGTAT
>JAJNBN010000025.1 GCA_021156225.1 Verrucomicrobiota bacterium
GGCGACATCAGCGCCAGGTTCGGCAATGTCCGCATCACCAGTTCATTCACCCCGCGCGCACCCTGGCTGCCACCCATGACGAGCAGTAACGGCTTCTGTGAATTGAAACCCAGCGCCGTCTTGCAACCCGCCGGGTCCAAAGGCTCGAACTGGTTCCGCACCGGCATGCCCACACTCGTCACCCTGAGTGATTTCAGGTGTGCTTCCGTCTGCGGAAACCACGTGAACGACTGGTCCACCTTCGGTGCCAGCCAGCGGTTCGCCCGACCCGGGACGGTGTTCGAGTCATGCAAGAACGTCTTCGCGCCAAAACTCTTTCCCGCCAAGATCGGTGCCACGCTCGTGAACCCGCCCATCGCCAGCACCGCATGGGGCGCTTGCTTCTGGAAACGTGCCCGGCATACCTGCCGGGATTGCCAGAATTTCCAAAAGAACTGGAGATACTTCCCACGCTGCAAACCAATGGCCGGGAGCGTGATGATGTCCATCCCGCGCACCGCCTTCACTCCTTGCTGATCCACATCCTTCGGCGAGACCATCAAGGTCACCTGACACCGACGCATCAACAGTTCCTCGGCCACTGCCAGGCCGGGAAAGAGGTGTCCCCCCGTGCCGCCGCAAGCGATCACGATGGAGGGCGTTGGTGCTTTGGCTTCCATCAGGTCGTTTGAGGCGTGCCCAGCGCCCCGTTCGGCAAATCACCTGTGTTTTTGACCTCCACCCCGACCGGCGAAGGTGCCTGTCGCGCCACACTCAAAAGCAAACCCACCGACGTCAGCATGATCAGCAGATTGGACCCCCCGTAACTGATGAACGGCAGTGAAATCCCTTTGTTCGGCAGCGCGCTCGTGACCACTCCGATATTGATGAACGCCTGCAAGCCGATCAAAAATGTGATGCCTGTCGCGAGCAGCCGGCCAAACGTATCCTTCGCCCGGCTCGCGATGAAAACCCCACAAGCCACAATCCCCACAAATCCCAACACTACCCCGAAGGTGGCGATCAAACCCAGTTCTTCACCGATGATGGAAAAGATGAAATCCGTATGATGTTCCGGCACGAAGCCAAGCTTTTGGCGACCGTTACCCAGCCCCAGGCCGTTCCATCCACCCGACCCCAGGGCGATCATCGCCTGGTAGGCCTGATAACCTACGCCCTCTTTGTTCTCTTCCAGGTAAAGCCAGCTAAACACCCGTTTCATACGCATCGGGTCATAGGCGATGGACACTATCAAACCGACGATGGCGAGCACCACGGGCGGAATGAAATACCGCATCCTTACCCCGGCCACGAGCAGCATCACGCACGTCACGGCGGACAACAAGATGGCCGTCCCCCGATCCGGCTCGACAAAGATCAGCGCGATCAGCAAACCCGCAAAACAGCCGGGCGTGACCAACCCACTCTTGAAATTGGGCATCTGGCGCTGAAACCGCTCGCCATACCACGCCAGCATGAAGATGAGTGCGATCTTTCCTAATTCCGAAGGTTGCAGACGCGCGACGCCAAGATCGAACCAGCGCCGCGCGCCATTGATTTTCAGACCGATGCCCGGGATAAGCACCAGCACCAGCAATATCGCCGCAAACCCGTAGATCCACCACACGTACTTCCGCAGGATCTGGTAATCAAGCGACGCAATGGCAACGCAACCGACCAGGCCTGCCCCGCACCAGACCAGTTGCATCAGCAGATAATGCGCGCCCACCTGCACCATGCTGGAGCTGTACAGCATCACCATCCCGAGCGAGAGCAAAGCGCCCACGCAAAAGACCAGGATGGAGATGGCGGATTTCATAATCGTGCTGGCGATGTTCGGCCTACCGCGGCGGCAACGGCGTGATCGGGATGCTCGAAGTAGCGGTCACGGGTGGCGCGACGGTAGTAGGCGTCGTGATCACCGGTTCCGGCATGGGAGCCGAAGCTGAGGCTTTCGCGGACACCTTGAGCTTCTGGCCCACGCTAATGCGGTCCGTCTTCAGGTTGTTGGCCGACTTGATGGCCTTCGTGGTCGTGCCGTTCTTCTTGGCGATGCCATAGAGCGTATCGCCAGCCTTCACTTCATACGTGATGGTGGTGGTCGCACCTGCCGATGTTGTCGGCGCGAGACTCGCGGAAGACGTGACGGCCGGAGCGGCGGAGACCGGCACATTGATCTTCTGGCCGATCTGGAGCTTGGCCGGATTCACATTCGGATTGGCCTCAATGATCTTTTTGGTCGTCGTGTGCAGCTTGGTCGCGATGGTGTAGAAGTTATCCCCCTTCGCGATGGTGTACTGCTGCACGGATGGCGCCTGGTCACTGGTGCCCAACGGCGTGACTGCACCAACACCCATATCAACCCCCGGTGTAGTCGTGGTCGGCGGCAATGTGGTCGTCGGGGTCGTGACCGTCGGCGTGATGGGAAGACCTGGGTTACCGACTGCCGTCGGCTCACCGAACGTGCCCGCACCTGGATTCGTCACCACCGAGGCGGTGCCGGACGAATTGGTCGCCATCAGGTCGCTGGGATTGCTATGATACGTAGCCGCATCCGTTCCCACGGTGGGTTGTCCCGTCGCGACTTCCGTTTCCTTCGTTTCGTCTTTTTTGCAACCGCCTTGCATGAGCACGCCCAAGAACAGGACGGCATGCACAGCAATGATGCTGAACACAGCTACACGGACCTTGGATTTGGCCGTGCCGGTTTGTTGTTGCTGCAGGGAACCCTGCGGGACCAATGGATTGGGGCTGTTTGCTGACATACTATTTAGGGCAGTTTGATTTTTGGTGTTCGGGCTGACGATCGGCCGGATAAATCGCATATTTCTGCCGGACAATCGCCAAATTGTTCAATTTCAGTTATATCGCTTCAGTTCATTCAGTTTTCACGCCACCACTAATTGGGCGGCGCGCTGTCTCACTACCAGCCATTGTGCGCTCTACCTGCTCCACCGACTGTCGAAACACGTCACCCCGGTGCTGATAGTTTTGAAACATGTCAAAGCTCGAGCAGGCCGGTGAGAGCAGAACAATATCGCCAGAAGCCGCTTGTTCAGCAGCTTCTGTCACCGCTTCTAGCAGTGAACCAACCAAGGTGCAAGGAGTAAACAGGCTCCACGACGCACGAAGTTTTTCCCGCGTCTCGCCGATCAAAAAAGCGTGCTTTACGCGACGTGATAATTGAGGCCCGACGGAATGGTACTCGAAGCCTTTATCCCGCCCTCCGGCGATCAAAAAGATGTTCTTCTCCCCGCGCTTGCCGGTGGGCATCGTCTGCAAAGCTTTGTCCAAAGCATCCGGATTGGTGGCCTTGGAATCATTCACATAACGCACGCCATTGATGGCCGCCACCACCTCGCAACGATGAGGTGCGGGCACATAACTTTTTAGCGATTTTTGAACTTCTTCGAGCGGCAGGCGTAAGACCCGGGCCACCGCCAGCGTCGCCATCATGTTTTCTGCATTGTGCGGCCCCATCAGGCGGCATTCTTCCATGTTCAGCAGCGGACCGTTCCAGTTAGGAATCCGGCTGATGATAAGTCCACGATCCAGATAGATGTCCGCGCTCTGATCGGCAGCACTGAAAGTGATGAGCTTGGAGGGAATCTTGACACCGATGGCTTTCAACTGCGCCAATGCTTCACTTTGCACGATGGCCCAGTCAAACACCTGCTGATTTTCAAAAATGCGTGACTTCGCCCGGGCATACTCCTCCATGCCGGAATAACGGTCCAAGTGGTCCGGCGTGATGTTCATCAGCACCGCAATGCTGGGACGGAAATACTGGATGGCTTCCAACTGGAACGAACTGACCTCCAGCGTCACCAAGTCCAGTTCCTTTGTCTGCTCCACTACCGCGCACAGCGGGGTGCCGATGTTCCCGGCCGCCACGGTGCGCTTATGATTTTGCGAGAGAACACGTTCCACCAATTCCGTCGTGGTGGTCTTGCCATTCGTGCCCGTGATCGAGATGTTGAGGCACTGTGAATATTGGTAACCCAGCTCCATCTCGCTGATGAGCTGCAAGCCGCCTTCCCGCACCTGTTTCACCAGCGGCAAGGTCGGCGGCACACCGGGACTTAACACGCCGAAGTCGAATTTACCCTCGGGTGCTGCGGTGGCCCCCAGCAAGACTTCGAGACCCTCAGAGCGTAAGTGACTCGCTTGCCGTTCCAATTCGTCGGAAGTAGCACTGTCCACCACCGTGACCTGCGAGCGCATCTTCTTGAGAAAACGCGCCGCCGCCACCCCGCTCTTGCCGAGGCCGATCACCAGCACAGACTTGTCTGACAGATCATTCATCTAGTTTTTTAACGGAGCTTCAACGTGCTTAGGGCTACGACAGCACAGAGTATGCTCAAAATGTAAAATCGAGTGGTCACTTGCGATTCATACCAGCCCTTGCGCTCAAAGTGATGATGGATGGGCGCCATCAAGAACACCCGGCGCCCTTCGCCAAACCGCTTCTTCGTGTATTTGAACCAGCCACGCTGGATCATCACCGAAGCTGCTTCCACCACGAACACGCCACCTGCGATCACCAGTACAAACGGTTGATGGATCAACACCGCGACGATCCCCAGCGCACCGCCCAGGGCAAGCGAACCAGTATCGCCCATGAACACCTGCGCCGGATGACAGTTGAACCAAAGGAAACCCAGACCCGCGCCAAACATGGCTGAACAAAAGATCGTCAATTCACCCGCGCCTGGCACGTAAGGCACTTGCAGGTAAGCTGAGATCTTGCTGTTACCCGCGATGTAAGTCAGCACGATGAAAACTACTGAAACGATCGTGGTGCACCCGATGGCCAGGCCATCCAAACCATCCGTGAGGTTCACCGCGTTGGAGCTGCCTACGATGGTGAGCACCACCAGCACAATCCCCACAAGACTTGCCCCAGTGAGGACCGGATACTTGTAGAAAGGCACCATGATATCCGTCACCAGCATCTTTGTGGCGGGCAAAGCCCAAAGATAGACCGCAATGAAAATCGCCAGGCCGAACTGCACCACCAGTTTCACATTTTCCGCCGCCCCTTTGCTGTTCTGCAGGGCGATCTTGGCGTAGTCGTCATAGAAACCCAATCCCGCCAGCACCACGACGGAAAGCAAGGTGAGCAAGATAAGCGGATTCATCTGCGCCCAGAGCAGCGCCGAGATATCCAGCGCCACCACGATCATCAGCCCGCCCATCGTCGGCGTGCCCTTCTTGCTCAAGCGGGATTTCAGGTCCCCGCCCTCTTCCGCCTTGTCCAGATAGTCCTGACCGAACTTCAACTCCTTGAGCCAGCGGATTACCTTCGGTCCCAGCCAAAGGCTCAGCAACAGCGCGGTAATGGCCGCCCCCGCGCTACGAAACGTGATGTAACGAAAAACATTCAGAAAAGAAACGTATCCTTCCCAGGATGTTCCTTGACTGGCCTGCAGAATTTCTTGTGTCAGGTAATACAGCATCCAAACCCTTTAACCCTTGCCCGTCATTCCCCGTGCACGACGTTCACCCAGCAGACGGATTGCAAAACGCGGCAACCCCAAACGGGCGGCCAAGCGTGCCTGCCGGTCATTCCGTTCCGCCATCCCGGCGTCACGCCACTCCCCGCCTTCCGGCGAGGCGCCGGTATGGCCGGCCATGATTTTATCAGCAGATTTCGGCATAATAGATTCGTGATTTTACGTTAACTCAAAGCTTCCAGCACCCGCTCCAGCCGGCTGCTCCGTGAGGCTTTCACCAGCAGCATGTCCCCGGGTTGCAACCATTGGCGCAGTTCCGCCGCAGCAATTTCCGTATCCGCACATTCCTTCACCAGCGGAATGCCACCTACTTTCGCCGCACTGGCGGTCACCTGGCCCATGCGCCCAATGGCGAGCAATCCATCAATCTTCAAATCTGCCGCGTGCCGACCGACCTCCGCATGAGCCGCAGCGGCAGATGTCCCCAGTTCTGCCATGTCACCGAGCACCGCCATCCGTCGTCCCGTACAGGGCAAGTCCACCAAAGTCTGTAACGCCGCCAGCATGGAATCCGCATTGGCGTTGTAGCTGTCATCCAGCACGGTCACGCCTTTGCGCTCGGAGACTTGCAAGCGCATCTTCGGCACCGGGCAATTCGCCAGCCCGCGCTTCAATTCAGCCGGGCTCAAACCCAGTTCCGCACCCACCGCCATGGCCAGCAACGCATTCGTTATTTGATGCCGCCCCAGCATCGGCAGGCGATAAACCCCATCGAATTCCGCTTTAGGCGCGGTCACTTCGATTTCTGTGCCTGCGAGGTCCGCCCGCAACAGCTTCCCTGACCAATCACCACGCCCGCGCTGGCTCACGCTGATCACTGGACAGGTCGCCCGGCGCAAAATGTGTTCCATCCACGGACTGTCGAGATTGACAAAAAGCCGTCCATCCGTAGGTAACAATTCCGCCAGACAACCCTCTTCCTGAGCCACGCCGACGAGGTCACCAAAAAATTCCAAGTGCTCGCGGCCAATGCTCGTGATGACGCCGAATCTCGGTTGGATGAGCTTCACCAGCGGAGCCAACTCACCCGGATGATTGGTCCCCACTTCCAGCACGGCGGCCTGATGTTTCGTCGTCAGCTTGAGCAACGTGGCAGGCACGCCGATGTCATTGTTAAAGCTCGCCTCACTCTTCAACGTGGCGAACTTTTGCCCCAGCACGGAAGCCAAAAGGTCTTTGGTCGTTGTCTTCCCATTGGAGCCCGCCACCGCTGTGACCGGGATGCTAAATCCCTGACGATAGCCTGCCGCGATCTGGCCGTAAGCCATCCGCGTGTTCGGCACCAAAATCACCGGACAACGTTTCCAACCGGCAGGCACCTTCCCCTGCTCGCCCACAACTGCCGCAACTCCCTTGGCCGCCACCTCATCCAGAAATTGGTGACCATCAAATTTATCACCCGCCACCGCCACGAAGACATCGCCGGGACCGGCCGTGCGCGAATCCGTGCTGACGCCAGTGACATTGACTCCGTCCACCTTTCCTTGGACTTGAGCCCCACAGCTTTCCGCAATTCTATTTAACGCCCGTTTTTCCATCGCTTCTCAAGACGCGGAGTAACCCATCGCTTCCAACGTTTCCTGCGCATACACGCGGTCATCAAAGGGAACCACCGTGTCTTCAAATTCCTGATAAGTCTCATGCCCCTTGCCCGCGATCAGCACCAAGTCACCCGGCTTCGCCATGCGGATGATCTCATCGATGGCGCGGCTGCGATCCAGTTCCACTTGATAGCTGTCTGTTCGCACGGAGCGGAAACCCTCTTCCACCATCGCGGCGATGGCTTCCGGCTTTTCTTTGCGCGGATTATCCGTGGTGATGAAAGTATAATCCGCCAGTTCCGCGGCGACTTTTCCCATCTTGGCGCGCTTGCCGGTGTCGCGACTGCCACCGCAACCGAAGGCCAGAAGCAAACGGCCCGGGGTCAGCTCACGCATCGTGGCGAGCACATTGCGCAAGGCGTCGTCCGTATGCGCGTAATCCACAAACACACCGAAAGGCTGGTTCGCTGTCACCGCCTCCAAACGACCCGGCACCGGCGGAATCGATGCCAGCGCCTGCTTGATATGCGCCACTTTCACGTCGAGTGCGAGGGCCGCACCGATTGCCGCCAGGGCGTTGTAAACATTGTGCCGACCGATGAGCGGAAGCTTGATGTCAAAGGTCTGTGATTCCGTAAGCACGGTAAAACTTGTCTCCGCTGCACCCAGCTTCACGTTCACCGCACGCAGCTTGGCATTGTCCTTCATGCCGTAGCTGAGATTGACCTCCAGCTCAGATTCGCGGCCAAGCCGTTCACCGAAAGCATCATCAATGTTGATGACTGCCGTACTCTGCTTGCCACCGGAGAACAAGGGGCTGAAAAGTTTCTTCTTGGCCTGATAGTAGGCCTCCATGTCCGTGTGATAGTCGAGATGGTCTTGGGTCAGGTTGGTGAAGATACAGACATCGAAATCCACGCCATGCACGCGGCCTTGATCCAAGGCGTGCGAGCTGACTTCCATCACGCAGGAGTTGCAACCGGCACGTAGCATCTGCGAGAGCATTTGCTGTGTTTCCAGCGCTTCCGGCGTGGTGCGATGCGCCGGGATCATACGATCCCCCACCTCGTAACGCACTGTGCCGATGAGCCCTGTCATCTGCCCCGCCACTTCGAGAATCTTCTTCACCAAAAACGAGACCGTCGTCTTCCCGTTCGTCCCCGTGACGCCGACCATCTTCATCTTTCGGCTGGGGTGCTGGTAGTAAGCCGCCGCCATGCGGGCCAAAGCTTCCCGCGAATCCGCCACCTTTACCTTCGCCGCACGCAGGGAGGAAAAACCGTTCTGTTCGCAGACAATCGCCGCTGCACCGCGATCAATGGCGCTGGTGATATAGTCGTGACCGTCCACGTTCTGCCCGCGCACCGCGACGAAGACCATGCCGGGCGTGACGCGCCGGGAATCATAAGTGATGCCCAGCACCTCACGCTGCAGGTTGCCCTCGACCCGCATGGGTTGCAGGTCATTGATGAGTTCTTTGAGTTGCATGGCGGGTGCGATCAGTGGCGACGTGCGGCGAGCAGACCCGACTTCGATTTCTGATTGGTCGTGGTGGTAAATTGCTGGTCCGGCACCGGTTTCTCCGGGCGGAGGTTCAGATAGCTGGCACTGCGCTCGGCAATGCCGTGAAAAAAGGGCGCCGCTGTAGTGCCGCCGTAGTAACCATTCTTCGGTTCATCCAGCACCACAGAGATGCACAGTTCCGGATTATCAGCGGGGAAAAAACCGATGAACGATGAGAAATACATGCCCGGTGCGTAAGGCGGTTTCTGCGCGGTGCCCGTCTTACCCGCCACCGTGTAGTAATCGAGCATCGCCTTGGCGGCCGTGCCTTTGTCGGAAACCACCGTCTTCAAAGCCGTCACCATCTCACGCGCCGCCGCCTCGCTCACCGCCTGGCGCACCATCTGCGGCTGATATTTCACCACCGCATGTCCTTGTGAATCTTCCAGGCGGTCCACCATCATCGGGCGCATCAACTTGCCCTTGTTGGCGATGGCAGACATGGCCATTACCATCTGTAACGGCGTGGAGGCGATTTCATGGCCCATCGGAATGCGCGAAATGGAGAGCTTGTTCCAGTTCTTCACCGGATGAACGATGCCACGCACTTCACCCGTGAGCGGAATGCCGGTGCGTTCACCGAAACCAAACGCCTTGACGTAATCATACAATCCTTGCTCTCCCATCTTGAAAGCGATCTTCGCAGAACCGATGTTTGAAGAGAACGTGATGATCTCTTCCACAGACAGGACGCCGTAAGCATGGTGGTCGCGCAGCAGTTTGCCTGCGTAGTAAAAGTTGCCACGTTCGCAATCAAATCTGTCATCCAGAGTCACCAGTCTTTCATTCAAGGCGCCGCTAACCACCACGATCTTAAAGGTGGAACCCGGCTCCGACAGGTCCGTGATGATGCGATTGCGGCGATGCGCTTCTTGCGAAGCACCCGGATCATTGGGGTTGAAGGTCGGCAACGTGGCCATCGCCAAAATCTCACCCGTTCTGGGACGCACCACGATAGCCGACGCGCTGATTGGGGTGTGCTTCTTCATCGCTTCAGCCAGCTCGGTTTCGACGATGTGCTGGATGCCGGCATCGATCGTCAGCACCACGTTCAAGCCATCCTTCGCCTGGATCTCCTGTTCGCGATAGGCGACCAGTTCACGCCTGGCACGGTCTGTCTCTGTCATACGCCAGCCGCGGACACCACCGAGCTTCGCATTCAGCACGCGCTCAATGCCTTCGATACCGGTGGTTTCGATCACCTTCTCGCCATCGACTTCACGTTCGCCTGTGCCCACATAGCCGAGCACATGAGCAGCGAGCGATTCGTTGGGGTAGATGCGCAATTGGTCATCCACGACATCCGGAAAAATCGCCTTGGTACGAAGGTTGCGATAGAAACCACGCTCGGCCTTGGTCAAAGCTTTTTCATCCACTGGCAGTTTGAGATCCTCCATCGTATCCACGATCGATTGCCAGGTTTCCACCTTTACCTTGCGCTTCAGCACGACATAGCGGTTGGTCACCAGCACCCCGAGTTCATTGGTCCGCAGACGGGGTTGCAGGCGGGCGAGCAGCTCGGATTCGTTCACCTCCAAAAGAGGCGCGATAGCCCGGGCGACGGCTGGTGCGTGCGCTCCCAGCAGGGTAGGATCGGCACAGACAGTTTTGACGAAAACGCTGGTGGCGAGAAGATTGCCGCGAACGTCCCTGATCTCGCCCCGTTTGGGTTCGAAATTGATTTTGCGGTGGGTATTGTTTTTCGCCAGGTCACGCAGCTCTTCATGCCGCAGGACCTGCAGGTCAACCAACCGGTAGCCGAGCGCGCAGAAGGCTGTGACCAGCAGTAACGCTAGCGTCAGCAAACGGCGAAATGGCACCGACATGACCATGGTATTGAATCCTGAATTGCCTGCTGCCTGCGGGTCCCGGCATCTTGGCCGGCCACCCGAGCGCATCGGCGAAAAAGTGTTTGTACGACTCCACTACGGATTATTGGCCCCACCCCTGACCGCGGACGCCACCGGACGTTCCATGGTCACCTGCACCCCATCGTACGGGAGCTCTACCATCCGCACGATCTGGCCTGGTTGCATCGGCACCAGACCCAGTTGAAGTTCGCGAACGCGCGCATCGATGGTAGGCGGCGAACACATCAAAGCCAGTTGACGGCTGCGCAGATCATTCTGACGTCTCAACTCACCAAGCTTGAGCTCGCGCTCCTTGATTTCCTTGCCCAAAGCTCCGATCTGGCTCTTTTGCCAGACAAAGCCGATCGCCGCCGTGGCGATGAACAGGCATAGGAGGACGGCTTTGATCGCCGGTCCAAACCGCACACCCGCTGCTTCATTTTTCCGATTCCGCGCCATCTTAAACCTCAAACTTTCTCAAGTACCCGCTGTTGCGCACTTCGCGCCCTTGGGTTTCGGGCGAGTTCTGCCTCGCCCGGTAAAATCGCTTTGCGGCTGATCAACCGCATCTTCGGCACACAGTCCTGCCGCAGTTCCGGCACATCCACTTCTCCCGGAAACGTGTAATCCCGCGCCATTTCCCGGCCCCACAGCTTCACCGTCCGGTCTTCCAGCGAGTGGAACGTGATCACCGCCAAACGCCCGCCGGGTTTCAACACTTCAAACGCCGCCACCAAACCGCGCTCCACAAACCCGATTTCGTCATTCACCGCGATCCGCAGAGCTTGAAAAATCTTTGTGGCCGGATGCGCCTTCCGCCCGGCCCGGGGCGATACGCGCTCGATCAGATCGGCCAACTGCTTCGTCGTCGTGAACGGCCGGTCTTCCGTGATCACCCGCGCAAACCGTCGCGCCTGCGGCTCGTCCCCATAGGCCCGAAAAATCCGCTCAAGTTCCGCCGCTGGCCATCCGTTCACAATCGTCGCTGCCGTCACGGCCTGCCGCGTATCCATCCGCATATCCAGCGGCCCTTCCGCCTGGAAACTGAATCCGCGCTCGGCTACATCGAGCTGCGGCGAACTTACACCCAAATCAAAGAGCACTCCGTCACAACTTCCTGCCGGCAACCACTCGCTCAACCGGTCAAACGTCCCCCGCTGGATTTCCCAGCGTCCCGTAAATTCCGCCAATCGCGCCTTCGCCGTCTCAACGGCGACGCCATCTCGATCGCAACCAAACAGCCATCCACTCGGGCTGCTGGCTCTCAATATGGCTGCTGCGTGTCCAGCCCCACCGAGTGTCCCGTCCACGTACCGGCCGCCCGTCTCGGGCTGCAGGGCCGACAGCACCTCCTCCAGCATCACTGGAATGTGGATGAAGTCGGTCACGTTGCATTGCCTTGGTTTATTTCCACCGGCGTCCCAGACTGAACAGTTTCGCGGTCAGCCAGCTCCAGGCGGCTCCGCCCTTGCTCTGCGGCGCAACCTTCGCCGCCGAGTTCACGATCCCCGGCTGCTTCGGCGCGGCCAGTTCAAAATCCGTTTCACTCAGGTCGTTGCGGATCACCTTTACTTGATCCAGCTTCAACTCAGCCTGCTGCAGGGCCCCGAATTGAGCGGCGGCTTTTTCCGCGCGCGCCTTCACCCGCTGGCCGAACAACGTCTCACGCAGGGTCTTCCCTGGGGCCACAGTCGCGGAGGAGATATGCGGCCCCGAGCCCGAAGACTCTGGAGCCGCATCGGTCCCTCCCCCGGGTGCATCCGGGAAAAGTGTTTCATCAGCGGCAGGACGGACCGTCTTGTCAAAACGGGGCAGGCGCTTCTTTTCATCCACGCGAAACGGACTCGGCTCATCTGAGGCCCGCCGAACCGTCTTCGATGCAGCTAATAACGAACCTGTTTCCATAAGTTCAGTTCCTTTAGATAAGCTTGAACGCTTCCGACTGGAGCGCATCGTCCACCTTGGACGCCTGCTCCCACCGTTCGGGATTCCAGATCTCGAACCGGTCCACCAACCCCACAAACATCGCTTCCTTCGTGATGCCCACCGCCGCCGCCATCGCCTCCGGCACACAGATACGACCCGACTTGTCCACCGTGGCTGACGCCGACTTCCGACCAAGCAACCGCCGCAGCGACTCCGCTTTCGGGTCCGCAAAAGGCATCGCCTTCAGCTTGCCCACCAACTGCGCCATCTCTTCCGGAGGCAGGACCAACAGACACGCATCCGCCATTCCGGCGCTGGGCCACAAAATCAAGGTCAATTCCACGTCCGGCTGATGCGGACGCCACTTGGCCGGGACCTGAACTCGACGCTTCTCGTCCACCCCGTGACGAAAGGTCGAGCTGTAGTAAATCGGCGCTATGGTTTCAGTTGATGACATTGAACGAAGAACTCGGCTTCAGGGCCCATCATCCACCGCGTTCCCACTACGCCCCACTTTATGCCACTTTCCCCCACTTTAGTCAACTTTTAACTCACCTTGAAATTGCACACAACTTATTCACAATTTACTTTATCGTGAGAGTAGGCCGAATACGTAGATTTACGCAGAAACCGTCCTTTGAAAAAAAATTGCCACTGACGCAGGGACGTGTGGTTATTCGCTCCTTAACTTAATCACGTTACCGATATAGAGACTTCTATAGGGGCGTTTCAAGAAACCCGAAAAGAGAGGTGGTGACTACCTTTTGACCTTCCAATGTCGCTATACGGACATTTTCGCCCCACTTCGCCCCTTAAAGATTCTCTTTTCGCCACCCCCACATTCCTGCTTCATAGCGCCGTGCCTGAGACCACGTTGCGCACCTTGGACTTTGACTACGCTTTGCCGCCGGAGCTGATCGCCCAGC
>JAJNBN010000492.1 GCA_021156225.1 Verrucomicrobiota bacterium
ACCGTACGAAAGGCTTTTGAAGGGAGCGCGACGACGAGGCAGTCCCGGCCTTTAACCGCTTTGGCCAGATCCGTTTCCAGTTTCAACGTGGCTGGCAGGCGCACGTCGGGCAGATAACGGGAATTGACCCGCGTGGTCTTGAGGTCCTGCAAATGCTGGGGGTTATGGCCCCAGAGCGTCACGTCCGCCTCTGCCTGATGGAGGAGACGGGCTAAAGCGGTGCCCCATGCGCCTGCGCCTAATACAGTGATCTTCATGCCGGAGGTTTGGTCTTGCTGCCACCGATACGATTTTCCGTACCAGCGCGCAAGCGCTGGATATTGGCGCGATGCTTATAGATGGCAAGCGCGGACATAAACGTGGTGATGGCGACCAACTCCATCCGACTGTGCAACCGCCACGTGGCAAAGGGCAGGACCGCCGCTGCGACGATGGAGGCAAGCGATACGTAGCGGCTGGCCGCGAATACCACGAGCCACGTCGCCAACGTGACCAGAAACGCATAAGGCACCAGCGCGATCAAGACACCGGCGGAAGTGGCAATCCCCTTCCCGCCCTTGAAATTCAGCCAGCAGGTGTAGTTATGACCCAAGACGGCGCAGATGCCGGCGAGAATGGACAGGTGCAGGCGGGTCACGTCATCTCCCGCTCCCGGTTGGCCAAAGGTTTGCCAAGCCAGCCGAACTACGAGTCCACAGGCCAGAAAGCCTTTCAAGGCATCCACGAGAAGCACAAACGTGCCCGGTCCCTTGCCCAGAATGCGAAAGACATTGGTGGCGCCGATATTGCCACTCCCCACGGAGCGGATGTCCACGCCTTTGGCCTTCGCCACCAGATACCCGGTGGGGATCGAGCCCAGAAAATAAGCCACAATGGCCGTTACCAGATAGACCGTCATTCGATGGGCGAAATGTAGGGGCTTCACCGGAGCGGACAAGGCTCAAATTTTTCGCGTGTCAGGGTGGCTAGGGACGGGCAGACTGCCGTGACATGGAACCGGGCAAGTCAAATCAACGGGTGCGGGTCGGCGTCATCGGAACTGGCTCGCTGGGCAAAGAGCACGCGCGCCTCTATGCCGAGCTGGCGGCGACGGGCCAATGCGAATTCGTCGGCATCTATGACTCCTTCGCCGAGAACGCCCAACGCGTCTCGGAAAAGCTGGGTGTGAAAGTCTTCTCCACCATTCCAGAGCTGGCGGCGGCGGGGGAAGCGTTCAGTGTGGTCACGCCGACCATCACGCATCATGCCATCGCCAAGGAACTGCTCGCCATGGGCAAGCACGTGCTGGTGGAAAAGCCGATGACGGAGCGCGCCGACCAGGCGGCCGAGTTGGTGCATCTGGCGCAGCAGAATAAATTGATCCTGCAAGTGGGTCACGTAGAGCGGTTCAACCCGGTCTTCGATTATCTGCAGAAAGCGGCGACGCAACCGAAGTTCATCGAGGCACATCGCCTGTCCCCCTACCCCGCCCGCAGTATCGACATCGGTGTGGTGCTGGATCTGATGATCCACGATCTGGATGTGGTGCTCGCGTTTGTGAACTCGCCGGTGGTGAGCGTGGATGCGGTGGGCATCCCGGTGCTCAGCACCACGGAGGATATCGCGAATGTGCGGTTGCGTTTTGAGAACGGTTGCGTGGCGAACCTCACCGCCAGCCGCATCAGCCCCGAACGCATGCGCAAGATCCGCGTCTTCAGCGGCGGTGCCCAGACCAGTTACATCTCGCTCGATTACCGCGCGCAACAGGGTTTCATCTACCGGCTGGCACGCTCGGATGAGCAGGAATCTTCGCTGCTCAAGAAATTGCTCAGCGCCAATGACTCCACCATCGTGAGTGAATTCGCCGGAAAAAAAATCGTGCGCGAGCCGGTGCCCATCACGAAGGACGAGCCGCTCAAACTGGAACTGCAACATTTCGTCGCTTGCGTCCGTGAGAAACAGCAACCACGCGTGAGCGGTGCCTCCGCCAAGCAGGCGCTCGATCTGGCCCTGGAGATCACCGAACTCATCACGCGCAGCGGCACACGGATACCGACGGGTGCATGAGCAAGCGCTTCATGATCGTGGCCGGTGAGACCAGTGGCGATACGCTGGCGGCAGAGCTGGTCCGCGCCCTCAAAAAGCAGCCGCAATTCGCGCAAGCCCCCTTCCCTCCCAAGTTTTTCGGGGCCGGTGGCAGCAAGATGGCGGAGGCTGGCGTGGAACTTTCCTTTGATCTGACGCAGCATGCGGTCTTCGGCTTCTTCGACGTCTTCAGAAAGTATCTCGAATTTCAACGCCTCTTCAACCAGTTGGTCAAAGTGGCGGAAGACCGGCTGCCGGACGTGTTCATCGGTGTGGATTTTTCCGGCTTCAACCGCCGCCTCGCCCACGCGTTAAAAGAACGCGCCCGGGCCCAGCAGGGGCCGTTCACGAATTGGCGGCCGAAGTTTGTGCAATTCGTCTCCCCTCAAGTATGGGCCTCACGCCCCGGCCGCGCCTTACAACTGGAGGAAGATCTAGACCTGCTGCTGAGCATCGTGCCTTTCGAAAAAGAATGGTATGCGCAGAAGACGCCGCGCCTGCGGGTGGAGTATGTGGGGCACCCCTTGGTGGACCGGCTCAAGACGTTCCGGGAGAAACGGCTGCTGCTGGAGTCATCTGACTGCAAGCCGGTGGTTCTGCTCCTGCCGGGCAGCCGGCGCAAGGAAGTTTCGCGTCATCTGGAAGTGATGCTGGCGGCAGCGGCGCACATCCGCACCCAGGTGCCCGCCGAATTCCGCATCATCCTGCCGAACGAAAATCTCGCGGAACTGGCGCGCCCGATGATCACGGATTCTTCCATCAAAGTGCAAATCGGCGGCCTGTCCGAAGCACTCTGCGAAGCCACCATGGCCATCGCCTCCTCCGGCACTGTGACCACGGAATGCGCTTACATGGAAGTCCCGACGGTGGTGCTCTACAAAGTCTCGACGCCCGAGTATTGGATCGGGAAACAGATCGTGACGGTGAACTACATCGCGCTGGTGAACCTGATTTCTGGAAGAGGGATATTCCCCGAGTTCATCCAGCAGGCGGCCACGGTGGAAAACCTGGCCCAAGCATCCCTGCATTGGTTGAAGAATCCCGAAGCCCGGAGAAAAGTCGTGCAAGAGTTGCAACCGGTGCTGGCGACTTTTGGCACCGGTGGGGCAATTCATCGGGCGGCACAAGCGGTGGCCGCACTGGCGTAAATTCTTGGCCGGCAGCCCAACCTCAGTCTTCCGAGGAAGGTTTCGTGCTCTTTAACTCTTTCTCCGATTTGGCGAACTGTAGCGAGTCCACCATCTGCTTCACTTTAAAGAAAGGCACTTTCGCCTCCTTTGGACTTTGATAAACAACCGTGGTGACGGTCAACATACCCTCCTGGTAAGGCACCGCTTGAACCCGCACCTGTTTCGGGTTATTGGCTGTCCCCGCCTCCGCCGTGAATGACAAAATGGTCCTGCCGCCGGCATAAGTGGTGGCCATCAACGGTGAAGCATCACCGAAGCTGTCATCCACCAGCGGCCGCACTACATCATAGGAGAATTCCGGAAAACTGAGGGCATGGAACTGGAACTTGGCCCAGCTCTGGCGGCTTTGATCCAGATACACCACGATCTCCCGGCCGCTCTCCG
>JAJNBN010000026.1 GCA_021156225.1 Verrucomicrobiota bacterium
GATGAGAGGAGTGCGTTTGTCTTTCGGAAAGGGGAACTTTCCGGAGTGGTCATTGTAAACAGCCAGCAGCTTGTCCGAGCCCGGTAAGCGTTTGATGCTCGCTGGTGATACGGGTGAGGCCAAGGTGCTGCTAGCTGGCGGTGTCCAGGTCTTGCCCTGATCTTTCGAACGGAAAACAAACTGGCTGCCACCGTCCGTCCTCGCCCAGCTCAAGAGCGAACCATCCGCCAGCTCCACCACACCCGGTTCTTGCAGGCCGCTGCGCGTGGCCTGCGGCATGGCCCACCATGAATCCGCTTCGCGCCACGTTTTACCGTCATCATCAGAGAGCACCCACATCGTGATGGCTCGGCTGTCGAAAGATTTGCTGGTCTTGGGATCGCTCGCCTTCGCACGATGAAACGCCAGCGGCGCGACCAATCGTCCACTGCTCAACTGGATGACGCGGTCGTTATTCAGCACGAAGTATCCGGGAGCGGCGAGCATCAGGACCGGCTCAGACCATGTCTGCGCCTCGTCATCGGAAAAGCGCACATAAGGACGGCAATCCAGCCAGTTATTCTTCAGCAGGTAAAACAGCGCGATGCGGCCGCTCTTCAGCCGCAGGAGCGAGACGCTCATCACGTTCTCGCCGCCCACATTTTTCACGATCACGTGCGGCTCCTGACTCCACGTTATGCCTTCGTCATCAGACTGGAGGGAAACGATATGCGCCGGGCTGTTATCGCGGGCACCGCCATAGAACTGTGTGTAGTAGAAGAGGATGCGGCCGGTCTTTAACGTGATGAATGCCCCTTCCGAACTGCGCGGGTTCTCCTTGGTGGGCTCGATGTTCAGCACGGGCTCACCGATAACAGCGGCCTTGACCGGAACCACCAATCCCAGCAACACACCGAGGGCCAGCAACATGCAGAAGTTCGATTTCATGGAAGATTGACGGGTAATCTGGCAGAAACATTCGTCTAGGACGAACAAATATGTTCAGGCGCGGGAGGCTTCACGCCGCTT
Organism: Verrucomicrobiota bacterium; assembly: GCA_021156225.1. GTDB lineage: Bacteria > Verrucomicrobiota > Verrucomicrobiia > Limisphaerales > JAEYXS01 > JAEYXS01. The sequence continues at coordinate 1,009 of JAJNBN010000026.1, forward strand.
GTCTTTTTACGGCTGACGCATAGACTATCCCTATGAAGAAAGACGTGGTGCCCGTGACCATCCGTGGGATTCTGCCCACCAATACCGGGTGCGCCATCTTCCTGGGCAATGATGAGAAAGTGTTCGTCATCCAGGTGGAGAACAATATGGGCGCAGTCATCGGCATGTTCGCGCAGAATGCGGCCAAGGAACGGCCGCTGACGCATGATCTCATGCTCAATATTTTCCTGGGCTTCAGCATCACCGTGGAACGGATCGTCATCACGGAGATCAAGAATTCCACCTACTTCGCGCGCCTTACGCTGTTGCAAGAGAATGAACTGGGCAAAAAGATCGTGGAGATCGACGCCCGCCCCAGCGATTGCCTTGCCTTCGCCGCCGCGCAAAAGAAACCCATCTTCGTCAACGCTGCACTCTTCGCTCAAGTGGAGGACATGACCGAGCATCTGCAACGCATCCAGAGCGAGGAAGGTCCGGAAACCTGATCATGGCCCGAGCTGCCGCTTCCACCGCCACGAATCCCGTGGCCCTCATCTGTGGTGAGGATGAATACGCCGTGAAACAACGCGCGCGGCAGCTCTATGATGCCTGGTGCGCCGAGGTCGGCGGCATGGATCACGAACTGGTCGATGCCACTGTCGGCAATGCCGGTGAAGCGGAACGCGCGATCCGCAAGCTGCGCGAGGCCCTGCAAACACTGCCCTTCTTCGGCGGCGGCAAAGTGGTGTGGCTGAAGGACTGCAATTTCCTTGGCGACGAACGCACGGCTTCATCGGCCGCGGTCACCAATCTGCTGAACGATCTCGCGCAGGAGTTGAAAGAATTTCGTTGGGATAACGTCCGGCTCATCATCAGCGCGGGCAAGGTGGACAAGCGCAAGACGTTCTTCAAGACGCTCGATAAACTCGGCGAGGTCGAGAATTTCGCCGGGTTATCCACGGATGATAAAGAGTGGGCCGCGAAAGCCGAGTCCATGGCGGAAGGCCATTTCAAGGCGGTGGGTAAACGCATCTCCGACAGTGCATTGGCGGAGTTCGTCGCGTGCATCGGACCGAACCCGCGCCAACTGGGGAATGAGGCCGAGAAGCTCGCGCTGTACGTCGGTGACCGGGAGACCATCACGCCGGATGACGTGGAAGCGATTGTCACGAAGAACAAGCAATCCCGTGCGTTTGCGCTGGCGGATGCCTTGGGCGATCGCGATCTGTTACGGGTACTCCGCACATTGGATGAAGACTTATGGATGACGAAGTTCGACAAGGACAAATCGGAGATCGGTTTGCTTTACGGCCTCATCAGCAAGGTGCGCGTGATCCTTTTTCTGAAGGAAGCGATGCGCGTAGGCTGGCTGAAACAGGAGACGGATTACAACCGGTTCAAGAGCCAACTCGAACGTCTGCCGGCGGATCAGTTGCCAGATGACAAGAAGCTGAATCCGCTCACGATGCATCCTTTTGTCCTGTTTCGGTCCGTGTCCCAATGTCCGAATTACACGATTGATGAGTTGATCCGGGCGATGGAATTGCTGCTTACCTGTAACTTGCAGCTCGTTTCCAGCCAGACGGATAAAGCCTTGGTTTTGCAGCAAACGCTGGTGGAAATCGTTGGCCAGGCGGCACCTAAGGCCAAAAGGCCGGCTCCGGCGCGCTCCTGGTGATGCTAAGTATGCGGATGTATTTTTTGTCACAATCTTCCGCGGTCCTTGACCCCACGGGAAACGAAACTCATATTGGGAGGAGGCTGGTTACAGCCAATTAAGTCGTATGGGCGCAACACCCACCAATATTCTAGTATCTGTGGTGGACCCCGTGGCCTGCATCAAGGTCACCGGTCGGGCTAATTTCAACGTGAGCGTGGATTTCAAAACGCTGCTCCACGAGTTGCATGGTCGTGGCTTCCGCCTGTTCCTGCTGGACCTCTCGGAGTGCGTCATCATGGACAGCACTTTTCTGGGCATCCTCTCCGGATTCTCCACCCGGCTCGCGGAGGAAGCGAAGAATTCCAAGACGCCCTGCGTGCAGATGCTCAATGCGAATGACCGCGTGAAGGCGCTCATCGAGAATCTGGGCGTGGAACAGTTGTTCAAATTCCGCACGGGCAACAATCCTTTCAATCCGAACTTCGAGGAAGTGCAAACCAATCCTGATCAGAACAAGGCGGACGTGACCCGCACCTGTCTGCTGGCGCACGAGACCTTGATGCTGATCAACCCGAAGAACGTCCCCAAGTTCAAAGACGTGACCAAGTTTCTGGCTGAGGATCTGAAGAAAGAAGAATCTTCCGGACCGGCCCAGTGACCTGAACGCTGCTCTGCTCGCTCAGAGATTCCGAAACTCTTCCATCAGGCGCAGTATCTCTTCCCGGATGGCAAACAGTTCCTGCCGGTTCTCACGAATCACTTCCTCCGGCAGCAATTTCTTGGCGGCGGTTTTTTCCAGTCCGGCCTGCGCCTTGTGCAGGTGATCCAGCGCGCGTTTCAAATAAGCGACCGTGAAGGCGCCATCCGTGATGTCCCGACCATACATCAGGCTGTTGAGGGCGCCGGCCAGCTTGGTGCTCGTCATGCGGAACTCGCCTGCAAACTGGGCCAGATCACGATCAGCATCCTGAGGCAGATCCATCGCATCCAGTTTGTCCCACAAGGCTATGGCTGCCAGAAAGCAGCGGTTCTGCAAAGGATGCCGGAGGTCGCCATCGCTGGTGCGGATCCAGTCCACACCTTCGGTGCTGGGGTCGGGCTTCAGCAGATTCTCCTCCGTCTCGTGCGTCATCTGGCTGAGTTCTTCCATCTCCCAGCTTTCATCTTCCTCTGCGTCCTCGATCTCGCCGGGTCGGGTCCAGCCCATTTCCTTCGCGATCTTTTCTTCGGCTGCGTCGTCGTCACCGTATTTATCCAGTAGCTCCATGTACTTGTCCGTGCGGGCATCGCTCTCCTTCATGAACTTCTCGTAATCGAACTCGTCCCACTCCTTGTCCTCTGGCGGACGATGCTCCGCCGCTCGCAGCAGGCGGTTGAACTCCTCCATGTAACCTGAAAAATTTGCCGCCGCCTCGCGGGAACGGTTCGCCTCCTCCTCCGGCGTCATGCGCCATTCCGGGGCGGAGATCTCCAGCGCGTAATCTGCGCTCTCGATGACCATGCGCCCGTTGCGCGCACTGAACCATTCGAGATACAGGCAGTTGGCCATGTGCTCCGGCGGTTTCTCGCCACGCTCGATCATCTCCGTGGCTTCGGTCAGGGATACCTCATACACCTTCACTTTGCGTGAGGCGGTGAGGTCGCCGATGACACCATCCTGCGGATTAAAAATCGTCGCATCCTTGCGCAACGGGACGGCGGGTTGTTTGTTGGTGAATCTGAGAAAACACCCGGCGAGATCGGAGTGGGCATTGCCCTTGAGCTTCAGCACTAGCGGCTCGGCCGCGCCAGCAATCCAGACGCGCCCGGTGACCGTGCCTTTCACCCGGTTGTCCACTTCACCGCGAACCACATTTTCATCGATACGCCAGGCCATGTCGCTTGCTCATCAATATCCGGTTGCCGCAGGCGGCAGGCTCAAGACTTGAGAGACACTGCCTGCAGCTCGCATTCCTGCAGCCGCCGTGACAACAAAGATTGTTCCGATTTCACTTCCGTCAATTCCAGCGCTTTCCGCAAATGATCTCCTGCCGACTGGAACCGGTTCAACTGCACTTCGAAATCCGCCCGCACCGCATAGAACAGATAATAGGAATCCAGCGGCTGCCGGTTACGGATCGCTTCCAGCGCGGCAATGCCAGCGCCGGGCCCCTGCACATTGGACAGGGCGACGGCCCGATTTAACGCAATCACCGGCGAATCATCAAACTCAATCAGACGGTCGTAAAGTGACAGGATTTGGCCCCAGTCCGTGGACTGGTAATCCTTCGCCGTGCCGTGACACGCCGCGATGCCCGCTTGCAGATGATACTCGCTTAAATCTGCACCGGTCGCGGAGCGGCTAAGGTGCATGATGCCACGCGCGACCATGCTGCGATCCCAGCGGGAGCGGTCCTGATCTTTTAGCAGCAGAATATTGCCCTCCGTATCCATGCGCGCCGCCAGCCGCGCCGCATTCAGATACATAAGCGCCGCGAGCGCATGGACGCGTGGTTGATTGCCCACGGGATGACTGACCAGCAGGGTCGTCAGGCGAATCGCTTCATTGCAAAGCTCCTCACGGATGAGGTTGTCGCCGCTGGATGCCTTGTAGCCTTCATTGAAAAGCAGATAGAGCGTTTGCATCACGCTCTCCAGACGGGCGGCCGAAGCTTCGCCCGTGGGGATCTCAAATTGTATCTCCAGTTCGCGGATGCGTTGACGCGCGCGCACGAGGCGCTTGGCGATGGCGGCTTCACTGCTAAGGAAAGCCTTGGCGATCTCTGCCGGACTGAAACCGCACAGGGTTTTCAGCGCGAGGGCGATCTGGGCATCCGCCGGAATCTCTGGATGACAACACGCGAACATCAGGCGCAGCCGTTCATCCTTGATCTCGTGATCGTGTGAATCGGGATCATCCGCATCCGCCGTCCATTGCTCCATGAAGGCGATGATCTGCGGCTGCTTTTCGTGGAAATTCTTTTCCCGGCGCACGAGATCGAGCGCGAGATTCTTCGCTGTTTGCGTCAGCCACGCCGCTGGATTTTTAGGCACACCGTAGTATGGCCATGTCTTCAGCGCCTTGATCAGCGCCTCTTGCACGACGTCTTCCGCCATCTGCAAGCGGTCCATGCCGAAGATGCTCGTGAGCACGGACACGAGACGGCCGGCCTCATGACGGAATAGATGCTCCGCCAGCCTGGTGATGTCCGTGGCTGGTGGCGTGGAAGAATTGTCAGCGGACTCGCTCACGCGCAGACTTCCGCCGTGGTCACACCCGCTTCTTTAGCTGCGCGGGCACGCATGCCACAAATATCGGCAACAGGACGTACTTCCACAACCAGGCCATATTCTAAGGCCGGGCACATCTGGGCGATGGCGATAGCTTCGTCTTCACTGGAAACACGCAGATAGAAATAGCCGCCAATCGCTTCTTTCGATTCTGCGAACGGGCCATCAGACACCGACTTGCCGTTCTTGCCAGACACGAGCTTGCCTTCGTTTTGCAACGGATGCCCGGAGAGCGCCTTGCCTTCCAGCTTCAAGCGCTCGAACCAGGCCATCCAGTCAGTCACTACTTTTTGGAGCTGTTGCGGGGAGATGTCCTTGTCCCAGGCATTGCCGCGGAAGAGCAGCATGTAATCGGATTGTTCGGTGGGTATGCTCATAATTGTTTGTCGCGTAAGGTTGTGGTTTCTGTCAAGCCGTGGCGAGGGCCAGTTGCTGCCTGGCCCGTTGATAAGTGGCGCATTCCTCGGCCAAGGGCCGCACTTCAATGGAGGAGCCGTAGGCCAAGTTCGGAAATGTTCGGGCGATAGCGGCAGCCTCGTCCAAGCTGGCCGCTTGAACGATGAGATAGCCGCCGATGGCCTCTTTCGATTCCACGAAAGGACCATCCGAGACGACCGCCTTCTTGCCGGAAACCGTTCTGCCCGCCGCATCGAGCGGTTGGCCGGCCTTCACTTGGCCTTGCTGGTGCAGCCTCTCAAACCACGCCATGGTCTGGCTCATGACCTGTTGGATCTGTTCGGGCGAGAGGCCCTTGTCCCAGTCCGAGCCGCGGATAAGAAAAAGATAATCAGTGGTGGTGCTCATGTCTTTATGGCGAAGCGGGAGGGTTATCATCCCGCTTCACTTACTCAACGAACGGGAGCGCGCATAGAGGACATGGCCTGATGATTTATTTCTTCTTCGCTTTGGCGTAAGTCGCGGGCTCAGCGGCGGCGGCCTTTTCCAGCCCGGCGACGTCCAGCTTGATCATCTTGAGCATGGCAGCCATGACTCGATCGGCTTTGGCTTCATCCTTGCTCTGTATCAATTCCATCAGCCGCCGGGGCACTACCTGCCAGCACAGGCCGAACTTATCCGCCACCCAGCCGCATTGCTGGATATGGCCATCTTTCGACAGCTTGGCCCAGTAGGAGTCCACTTCCTTCTGCGTTTTGCAATCGATCATGAACGAGACCGCCGGAGTGAACTTGAAATGCGGTCCGCCGTTCAACGCGAGAAACTCCTGGCCCTCAAGCTGGAACCGGATGGTCATCACGGAACCTTTCTTACCCATGCCGCTCTCGCCGTAGTACGCCACTTGGAGCACCTTGGTTTTCTTGAAGACGGAGCAGTAGAATTTCACCGCTTCCTCCGCGTTATTATCGAACCAAAGGCAGGGCGTGAGTTTCTGGCTGATGCCGGTGGCAGTGATTTTCGGTTTGTTGGCTTTCATGGTTAGTATGGGGACATGGCGGAGTTCTGGATGGGCGCCTATTTTTTCTTGGCGAGATCATTCCAGCGCTTCTGCATTTCTTTGGGTGAGATTTTTTCGACTTCTTTGAAGATCATCCATTCGTGGCCGAACGGGTCTTTGAAGGAAGCGCTGCGATGACCGTAGAATTGCGTCGATGGTTCCATGGTGATTTTGGCGCCGGCCTTTTTGGCTTTCTTGGCGAACTTGTCCACATCCTCCACCATCAGGCAGAGTTTGACGGGCGAGCCGCCCAACGTCTTGGGGCCTTTATTGTAAGCCGGATTCTCTTCACCCAGCATCAGCAGACTGCCGGAAACCATCAGCTCAGCATGTCCCACCTTGCCCGAATCCGGATCGACGAGGCGGTAGAGTTCCTTGGCTCCGAGGACTTTGGTGTAGAATTTAATGGCTTTGGCCGCGTCTTTGACGGCGATAGCGGGTGAAAGCGATGGATATTCAGTAGGCGTTTTTTTCATAGTTATGGAGGGTTGAGTTCAATTGCTGGATGACCGCGGCGGTCATCTGCTTAGGATGTGAACTCATAATATGCCTCATTTTGTGTGTTTTCGCCATTTTCTCATGCTGACGCTCAGTCGCTTTCAAAGTAGCAACGAATGGAAAACGACTTTTAGGACATCTATTTCTTATTATCTTCGTTGATGGCAAAAAAATTACGGCACGAACCTTTTTATGGGTCCGGGCCGTATGCTGGTTAAAGTCGCTTCTATCTAGGCTGCCACGGCGATCTTGAAGCCGCCGTAGGTCATGCGATTGCAGTCGAACGGCATGTCGTCCGGGGTGCACATCTCGTTCATGCGCGGGTCTTTCATGACTTTCTTGTTCACCTTGTCGCGATGGGCGCGGGACTTGTACACGATCCATGCAAAAACCACGGTTTCACCCGTCTTGGCCTGCGCCAGCTTGGGAAAGGGAATGCCCATCTTGCTTTTCAAGTCATCGCCCACGGCTTCATAGTATTCCAGAGCGCCGTGCTCTTTCCATACTTTGGAAGCCTTCTTCGCTATCGCGAGATATTGCTTCAGTTTCTTTTTCGGCACGGCGAGGACGAATCCATCTACATAGTTCATGATGTTTTCCTTTTTCTTGGTTGGTTTTGTTTTTCGCGAAAACTTTAAGTGATGATCTTGCTGGCCAGCAGGGTGGTGTAATTCTTCCGGCAGGCGTAGGCGAGGAAGAGATTCATCGCGAGCACGATCACACCGGTAATCATGCTTTCGGGAGCGGTGAAGATATGAAAGAGAAAGATGTTCAGCGTGACGGGGAAGATCATCACTGTGGCTAGCGGAACGAAACGGCCGGAGATCAGTAACAGGCCGCACACCAGTTCGGTGATCTTGATGAACGGCAGCAGATACTTCGTGGCGATGGCGCCTTCCATGAACTCCTTCACTGCGCCTGTTGGCTCTGGTGCCTTGACCAGATCAAACAGGACGACGATGGCGGAGAAAGCGTAGAGCAATCCCAATAGAACACGGACAATGATGACAGCGATTTTCATTTTATTTACCCCAATCAATTTCCCGTAGAGAAACCAGTTAATCACGCACGGTGAGTCCCGGCACTTTTTCACCAAATATCAATTTATCCAAGGAGAAGCGTCCCGGTCCCGCCAGCAACAATAATAACGCCACGCAAAGATAGACGCTGGCTAGCTCGTAAGAGCCACCGCCGCCTTTGGCCACGAACGGATCACCCTTCAGGATCATGTGCGTATGCACGGCCACGGCCATGGTGCACAGGAGGCCGAAGGATGCCAAGGGCACGAGCGCCCCCAGCATCCAGGCGAGCCCGCCACCGAATTCTGAGACGGCCGCGAGCATCTGCAAATAGCCGGGCATCTTCGCATCTGGTCCCATCCACTCGAACGGTTTCTGGATTTTGCCCCAGCCGTGGAACATGAACGCCAGTCCTACCACGAGCCGCAGCAGCAATAATCCAGTGGAAGTGCGGTTATCCAAGGCCAGCGGTTGAAACAATCTCAGGAATTTTACCATACGACAGCGGGTTATATTGAGAGCTAAATCTCAATATAACCGCGATTTGCTGTCGCTCAAGGCATCGGGGCCGGAACGATGACCATCCAGTTGATGCCGAAGCGGTCCACCACCATGCCGAAGCAGGGAGAGAAGAACGTCTTGGTCAACGGCATGTGAGGTTGGCCGCCGTCAGCAAGTGCATTGAAGGCGTTCTTGGCCTCGGCTTCCGTGGGCAGGCTGAGCGAGAGCGAGATTCCTTGGAACGAGCCTTTGCCCGAGCACATGCCATCCGAAACCATGATCATGGATTCGCCGACCGTGAAGCTTGCGTGCATCACTTTATCAGCGGGAGGTGGCGTGCCACCACCGGGGCAGCCTTCATTGCCGGGAGGCGCGTCCTTGAAACGCATGAGCATGCCGACCTTCGCGCCGATGGCCTTGGCGTAGAAGTTCAGCGCTTCTTCGCAACGGCCTTCGAAGCAGATGTAAGGATGGATGATGGGGTTTTTGATGGGTGCAGTCATAATTTCAATTTTGTTTCGGTCTTCAGCATTACAACGAATGAAGATTTCGATTCAGGACACGAGAGGTGAATTTTCTGAAAAATATTTCTCCACCTTATTTCAGGCTTTTTCCCAGAGGGCGTTCAAGGTTTTGGCCAGATCTACATCCAGCCGATCGAACATCTGGAGCCAGCTTGGGTGGGCGCCGGTGCGTTTAGCGAGGGCTTCATCCACGGTCTGGAGGAGGGTGAGTTTCGTTTTGCCGTCCGTTTCTTCGAAAGTGACGGTCAGGGTGGTCACAGCGGGCCACGCGGGGTCCATGCCCTTTTCTGCAGGCGAAATCTTACTCCCGTATTCATCGGCGACGGCCATGGTGTAAACGATACGTTCGTTGCGCACGATCTCCAGGTATTCACCGACGCACCAGCATTCGTAACCATCCGGAGTGAGGATGCGGGAGTGATACGAGCCGCCTGCGCGGAATTCCAGTTTCTTGAAAAGGATGGTGCAGCCGTTGGGGGCGAACCAGCGGCTGAGATGTGAGGCCTCACTCCACGCCTGGAAAACGAATTCGCGCGGGGCATCGAAGAGCCGGGTGATGTGGACGTGATTGGGCAAAGGAGCAGATGGATTCATAGGACGTAAACTTCAGCCACCAGCCATGGCACCGACGATGAGGAAAGGTTCGGTGCCGTTGAGGATGGCTTCAGGGAGTTGCGTATCCGGCGGTTCGAGCGAGAGGTCTTCCTTGCAGGCGAAGAAGCGGATGAAGGGACGGCGTTTCAACGTGCCGTGGTCGCGGATGGTGCCTTGCAGCGCGGGGTAGCGCGCTTCGAGGGCATCGATGACGGCGGCCACGGTGACAGGTTCCGCGACGTCCAACGACACTTCGCCTTCCACGCGGGCGAGCGTGCGGAGATGAAATGGCAAGGCGACGCGGATGATCATGGCAGGGTCTGGACTTCGACGGACAACACGGCAGGGAGATCGCGCACGATGGGTTTCCAGGTATCGCCGCCATCGGGTGAGCAATAGACCTGGCCGCCGGTGGTGCCGAAGTAGATGCCGCAGGAATCAAGGGAATCGACGGCCATGGCATCGCGCAGGACGTTCACGTAGCAGTCTTTTTGCGGCAGTCCGTTCGTGAGGGCTTCCCATTCATTGCCGCCAGTGCGGCTGCGATAGACGCGGAGTTTGCCCTCCGGAGGGTAATGCTCGGAATCGCTCTTGATGGGAACGACATAGATGGTCTCGGGTTCGTGCGCGTGGACGTCGATGGGGAAACCGAAATCGGACGGGAGGTTGCCACTGACTTCATGCCAGAGTTCACCGGAGTTATCGCTCCGCATGACATCCCAATGCTTTTGCATGAAGAGCACGTCCGGGCGCGAGGGGTGAATGGCGATGCGGTGGACGCAGTGACCGACTTCGGCATCCGGATCGGGGAGTTCGTATTGAGACTTCAACCCTTTGTTGATGGGCTTCCACGTCTTTCCGCCGTCGTCAGTGCGGAAGGCTCCTGCAGCGGAGATGGCGATGTAGATGCGGTCCAGGTTTTTCGGATCCTGAATGATCGTGTGCACGGCCATGCCACCGGCACCGGGCTGCCAGAGATCGCCTTTGGCCTGACGGAGGCTGGGCATCTCCTGCCAGGACTTGCCGCCGTTCACGGACTTGAAGATGGCGGCGTCTTCGGCTCCGGCGAAGACGATGTCGGGATCGTTGAGGGAAGGTTCGAGGTGCCAAACGCGTTTGAACTCCCACGGATGCTGTGTGCCGTCATACCACTTGTGCGTGCCGACGCCGCCTTCGTAGGTGAAGTTGTTGCTCTGGCCAGAGGGCATCCCGGTGGGATCGGGCATCGGTTCGCCACCGGGAGTAGTCCAGGTTTTGCCGCCGTCATCGGAGCGCTGGATGATCTGGCCGAACCAGCCGCTGGTCTGCGAGGCGAAGATACGATTCGGGTCCACGGGCGAACCCTTCAGGTGATACATCTCCCAGCCAGCGAAGTGCGGGCCGGTGACGGTCCAGTTTTCACGTTTGCCATCGGCGGTCAGGATGAACGCGCCTTTTTTAGTGCCGACCAATACACGTACGCTGCTCATAGGATGTTCTGTTTTGTTATGTGATGATTATTTCTTCGCTTCACCTTCGACGGCGCTCTTCAAAGCGTTCAGGCCTTTGTCGAATTGATCGCCCATCATTTTGTCCATGCTCACGAAGAGGCACATGACCTTGGAGACGATGTTGGCTTTGCCGGTCATGGTCCAGGTGACGGAGGTTTTGTCGCCTTCGGGTTTGAAGGTGAACTCAGCATCACTGGTACCTTCCATGGGTTTGTAGAAATCGAGGCGGAAGCGGACGAGTTCGTCCGCCTTGCTTTCGGTGACGGTCATTTTGCCGGTGCCGACCTGGTTGTTTCCCACCCATGAGTAACTGGAACCGACGCCCGCAGCCGGACCTTCATAGGTGAGCTTCATATCGGGATCGAGCTTGCCCCAAGGGTTCCAGATCTCCCATTTCTTCGGCTCATTGACGTAAGGGAACGCGGCTGAAGCAGGTGCGTTGATAGTCGCAGAGCGGCTGATGCGGTAATCGTCGGGTTGCACGGCGGCGACGATGAGGAGAAGGGCGATGAGCGCCACGATCACGCCGAGGGCGATCAGGAGTTTGGAACGCTTTTTCTTCGGCAGCGGATTCGGTTGGTCGGCAGCTTCGGTTTTAGTTTCAGTCATAGGTTCGATCTTATCGATTTATCTCGGTTTCTATCACTACGACGAACGGCATCCCCTAGGGAGGACATATAGATACACTTTTTTCCAAATAGAGAAAAGGGTCGAAGGGCGGCTTGCCGGTGAGGGAAGGAGGACTCCTCTCCCCTGAGGGGGATGTAGTATTTGGGTGCGCTTGGTTGTTCGCATAGGCGCTTGGCTCGTTCACCCCTCACCCCTGCCCTCTCCCCATTGAGGGGAGAGGGAGATGGGGAGCTGTGTTTTGTTCGATTATTTCGTTTTTGCCAAGTAGGTGGCGAGTTGATCCCAGGAGGCGCTGAAGCCGCCGTGCATGCTGCTGTGGTGTTCCAGGTATACTTGCTGTTCGGTGGCGGTAGCGTTAAAGGGCACGCCACGCAGGGTCAGAGTGGTCTGGCCGTTTTGTTCAGTGAGCGTTAACACTTTGAGCATTTGCAGGGGCCAGCCGGTGTGGCCGGGGTGGCGAGTCACACCGCCTTTTTCATCGGAGAATGAGAGGAGGAAGACGAGGCGTTCGGGGGCGACGATCTCGCGATAGGTGAACTTACCCCACATGGTCATGCCGCCGGGGCCGCTCATGCCATAGTGGAAGCTGCCGCCGGGACGCAGATCGACGGTGGCTTTGTCCATCTTGAAGCCCGCAGGTCCCCACCATTGCATGAGG